>JAAHGE010000080.1 GCA_010672635.1 Desertifilum sp. SIO1I2
TGAAACTCCTGCACCCGAATTTAAGCAGAAATACGAAAGCGATCCTAACGTTCGCCGCTGGGTAGATATGGCAATGCGAATTGAAGGAACCAACAAAACCTTCGGGGTTCATGCGGCGGGTGTGGTGATTGCAGCCGAACCCTTAGACGAAATTGTACCGCTACAAAAGAATAACGACGGGGCAGTGATTACCCAGTATTTCATGGAAGACATTGAATCGATGGGTCTTCTGAAAATGGATTTTCTGGGGTTAAAAAATCTTACGATCATTAAAAAAGCCGTCGATTTAATTAAGCTAAATCATAACTTAGAACTTGACCCCGATCGCATTCCCCGCGATGAACGCAAGGCATTTCAAATCCTTTCCAAAGGTCAGATTAAAAAGATGCCGGAGGATATCCAAAAAACCTATAAAGTTTTGGAAGCGGGCGATTTAGAAGGCATCTTTCAGCTAGAATCTTCTGGAATGCGCCAAGTGGTGCGCGACCTCAAACCCTCTTGTATTGAAGATATTTCGTCGATTCTTGCCCTGTATCGACCGGGCCCTTTAGATGCGGGTCTAATTCCCAAATTTATTGACCGCAAACACGGGCGCGAAGAAATTCAATACGAACATGAAATTCTAGAACCCATTCTGCAAGAAACTTATGCAGTTTTGGTCTATCAAGAACAAATCATGAAATTAGCCCAAGATTTAGCAGGCTATTCCTTGGGACAAGCCGATTTGTTAAGACGGGCGATGGGTAAGAAAAAGCCCGAAGAAATGCAGAAACATCGCGTCCTATTTGTGGATGGGGCAGCGCAAAATGGGATTAGCAAAGCTTTAGCTGATAATCTGTTCGAGCAAATGCTAAAGTTTGCTGAATATTGCTTTAATAAATCCCACTCTACTGCCTATGGATATGTCACCTATCAGACGGCATATCTTAAAGCTAATTATCCGGTAGAATACATGGCTGCCTTGCTATCGGCTAACAGCGATAACCAGGATAAAGTCAAAGCTTACTTAACCAACTGCCAAGCTTCTAATATTGAAGTGGAAGGGCCAGATATCAATCGGTCTGGTGTAGAATTTACTCCGATCGGGCAAAAAATTCTATTTGGCTTATCAGCGGTCAAAAATGTTGGAGAAAACGCGATCCACTCCATTTTAGAAGCCAGAAAGACCGACGGGCCTTTTCGATCCCTAGCCGATTTGTGCGATCGCGTAGACTTACGGGCGGTTAACCGTCGCACCCTCGAAACCCTAATTCACTGCGGCGCTTTTGATAAAATTAACCCTAACCGCCGCCAACTGGTTTGCGATCTGCCCTTTGCAATTGACTGGGCGCAAAGTCGGGCAAAAGACCGCGCCGTCGGTCAAATTAACCTCTTTGATATGATGGGGGATACCCACGTTGAGGGGAAACAAAGTAACGCCTTTGAATCTGCCCCCACGGCCCCCCCCACAGCCGACTATTCTCAACAAGAGAAACTGCAAATCGAAAAAGAACTCCTCGGCTTTTACCTTTCCGATCACCCCTTAAAGTCGCTGTATCGCGCCACCCAGAATATTGGACTTTCCACAGTGAGTTTATCGCGCTTGGCAGAGGTCAATAAACGGACTAAAGTGTGCGCGATCGCCATCCTCACCGAAGTCAAGAAAGTGGTGACGAAAAAAAGCGGCGAAGATATGGCCATTTTGAAAATAGAAGATCTCGAAACCCAGGCGGATGCTGTGGTTTTCCCGGAAACCTACAAAAAGATTGGTAGCCTTATCGAACCGGAGGCGCGGTTAATCCTCTGGGGAAAAGTCAGCCAGCGAGAAGACAACTATCAGATCGTCATTGACGATGCAATCCAGATTGAACCCGATCGCCTCGTCGTTCTGCAACTGAGCTACGATCAAGTCAGCGACGCCCAATTCCGCCAGCACCTTCAGGTGAGTTTACAAGAACAATCGGGGGAACCGCGCCAACCCAAAGTCCCCGTCATTGGGATTATTGCTGGACAATCCTCGCGCCATATTATTCGCTTTGGTCATGAATTTTGGGTACAAGACTGCGAAACCACCGTCAACCGCTTAAGCAGTAGCAGTTTTTCGGTAAGTTTGCAGCCTCTTTCCCAGTAGCCTAGACTGCGAGGAAGCGTTGAATCACCTCGTTACTGAGTTCGCTAGTCGAACCCGAAGCGACAATACCGCCCTTTTGCATCGCGTAATACCAATCCGCTTGGCGAACAAAATGCAGGTGTTGTTCGACCAACAGTACAGAAATCCCCGTTGTTTCAATAATTCGCCGCACAGCAGCTTCAATTTCTAAGATAATCGAAGGTTGAATCCCTTCAGTCGGTTCGTCTAGAACTAACAGGCGAGGACGGCCCATCAACGCCCGCGCGATCGCCAATTGCTGCTGCTGACCCCCGCTCAAATCGCCTCCCATCCGCCCTAGCATCGTCTTGAGGACGGGGAAAAGTTCAAAAATCTCTTCTGAAACCTCATTATTGCCCCGGCGTCCTTCAGGGCGTGCTTCCATGCCTAAAAGAAGATTTTCCTTAACGCTGAGGCGAGGAATGATCTCGCGACCTTGGGGAACGTAACCAATCCCTAAGCGGGCCCGTTGGTCTGGGGTACAGTCGGTGATGGGTTTATCGCTTAAAACCACCTGTCCGGTACGGGGTTTCAGCAACCCCATAATCGTCTTGAGGAGAGTGGTTTTTCCCACGCCGTTACGACCAATTAAGCAAACCATTTTGCCACTTGCAACGCTGAGATCCACATCCCGAAGAATATGGCTTTCGCCGTAATAGACATTGAGACCCGATACTTGCAGCATCAGTTGAGTCCCTTCAGATGCGATCGCCGGACTTGCTTGTACCATTTTGACGCCTAAAACAACAACAGCTTGAGGAGGCTTTATTCTACCCCCTTTGATGAATAAACCAGAGGAACCTTAGAGATCGTATTAGAATATACCCAATGTCAAAATCAGGGTGCAGCCTGTGCTGCAAATGAGAGCGATCGCCATCAGGCGACCCCCGCAACGTTCCTTCCGATCGATTCAGATAACCCGCAAATTTGGGCTTAAGAGGCAATAATGAGAACGGTCACTTCTTTAGCAGAAGTTGCAACTGATTTAGAGAATCACGCTAATTCTGGGCGGATTAAAAAACTGATTTTTAGCATTTGTCAAAATCAGTGGGAAAATGACCTGGCAAAAATAGAACGAGTTCCCTTTGTGGAACTCATTCAACAGTTTCGCGAGTTACATTCTAGCTTAGATAAAGCCGATCTTGCTCTCGATCGCATGGTAAAAACCCTGAACAAATCCACCGAATATGCTTTAGTAGCTCAAGTCATTCTTCAGCATTTTCGTCCCCTGTATCGCATTCTAGAAGAACCCACCCAAATCCTACCGAATGCCACCGACTATTCGCCAGCGCACCAATCTCACCTAACCACCGTTTACGACCCTTTTCGCTTGCGTTTGTCTGTCATGCAATATACAACGCCACTGCGAGCAAAAATTGTCCTATTTTCAGCACTATATCATCCCTTTGGCTTTCGTTCGCGAGATTGGATCGAACTCAAAAATCTAGAATTAGACTACTTACTGCTCAAAATTTTTAGAGAGTGCGAAAGCGCCCAAGAGCTGGAAAAGAAACTGACTCAAATCTTGCCGGGAGTCCCTGAAAAATCAGAACTTCTCCAAGCTGCCAGCGCCATTATTCAAGCCTTAACTCCCCTTTACCCAAAACGTCAAATTGCCCTGAATCAAGCTTCACCCTACTACCAACATCCCACAGAAATCACTCAGTTAATGCCGAGCAACTTAACTGAAGAAATTCTAGCCGATTGGGATGATAGCGACGATGACGAAGAAGCCACTTGTCAATTCTTCATACCTTAAACTGAGAGTTCAACTTCAACTATGGATAGCAACGAACTTTTACAGCGGTATGAAGCGGGCGAAACAAAATTTCCAGGTGCGAGCTTAAGCCGAGCTAATTTGAGCAATGCCGACTTAATTGGAATTAATCTCTATCAAGCAGATTTACAAAACGCCAATTTAGTCTTTGCCTACCTCAACCGCGCCAATCTCAATCGCGCAAACTTAATGGGCGTCAACTTAAGTGGAGCCAATCTTTCCCAAGCTTCGCTGAGTGGAGCTAACTTAAAAGATGCTGATTTACATGGCGCGCTTCTTCCCCAAGCCGATTTACGCAAAGCGAATTTAATCTTAGCAAATCTTCTAGATGCTAACCTGATTGAAGCCGATTTAAGAGGGGCAGATTTAAGCGGTGCAAACCTTACCGGAGCCTGTTTGCGCGGCGCTAACTTCCGAGAAGAAAAGCGCTTATACACCTCATCTTTGCGCGGTACCACCTTACGAAAAGCCGACTTACAAGGGGTTAATCTCACGGGTGCTAATTTGGCAAAGGTAGACTTAAGCGGCGCAAATTTAGCAGAAGCAACTCTTCGCAATGTTGACTTACGAGGCGCAAATTTAAGCGGTGCAAACTTAAATGGAGCCTTTTTAACAGAGGCAAACTTAAGCGAAGCGAACTTACAACAAGTCACCCTTGTGAATAGTAAAATAGAACGGGGAAATTTAACCAACGCCGACTTACAAGGGGTCAATTTATCGGGTTCTTTGCTTGCTGATGCCAAATTGGTACGCGCCAACTTAAGCCAAACCAATCTTTACCGCACTCGCCTGACGCGTGGAGATTTAAGCAGAGCGAAGTTAGTGGGTGCTAATTTAACAGAAGCGGACTTAATTGAAGCCTATTTAGCACGAACCGATCTAACCAACGCGAATTTAACAAAAGCCAATTTAGTCCGGGCAGAAATGAGCAGTACAAACTTATTAGGTGCAATTTTACAAGCAACGATCATGCCCGATGGTAGCATTCGTAATTCAGGATAAACAAGAGCGGTTCTGACTGATAAAACGACTTTCCCCTCATCCCCAACCCTTCTCCCATGAGGAGAAGGGAGCCAACAAGCGATGAGCGTTCCCTCTCGGTATGGGAGAGGGCGGTTCGGACAACACCTTAATCATATTTGTCAGTCAATTAGGGGTTTCACTGGCATTCAATCCAACCCCCAAAAAAGATTGCTCAATCAACCCGAAAGCGGTTAGCTTTTGACAAGCGCGATCGCCTCCTTATCCCTTGGGCGCAGAACTCCTAGACGCGCCAAATCGCTACACCTCCACAGAGTTCCCCTAAAGCGTGGAATCTGACCCCCCTCTTGCTCTAAACTGGGAGGGCGATAAATTGTCGGGTCTAGGAAGGAGCGAAGGGATGCGACTCTCACAAATGCTGTTTTATACGTTACGGGAAGATCCAGCAGAAGCCGAAATCCCTAGTCATAAGCTATTAGTTCGGGCGGGGTATATCCGTCGCATCGGTAACGGGATTTACGCCTATTTGCCCCTGATGTGGCGCGTTTTGCAAAAAGTGTCTCAGATCGTGCGCGAAGAAATGAACGCTACAGGGGCGCAAGAATGCCTGCTGCCGCAACTGCAACCCGCGCAACTTTGGCAAGAATCTGGGCGTTGGGATACCTACACTCAAGCCGAAGGGATTATGTTTGCCCTCACGGATCGCCAGGATCGGGAACTCGGTTTAGGTCCGACGCACGAAGAAGTGATTACCACCATTGCCAAAGAGACGATCCGTTCCTATCGCCAGCTACCCGTTCATCTTTACCAAATTCAAACCAAATTCCGCGATGAAATTCGCCCGCGCTTTGGCTTGATGCGGGGTCGCGAATTTATCATGAAGGATGGCTATTCCTTCCACCCCGATGAAGCCAGCCTCGCCAAGACTTATCAGGATATGGATGGGGCGTATCGCAATATGCTGCGACGTTCCGGCTTGCAGTTCCAAGCGGTACAGGCTGACTCTGGGGCGATTGGTGGCGGCGTGTCTCAAGAGTTTATGGTGCTAGCAGATGCGGGGGAAGATGAAGTTCTTTATACTCCCGATGGACAATACGCTGCGAATGTAGAAAAAGCGCTATCTCTGCCGCCCGATAAAGTTGATTCGCCGTTTCAAAAGTACGAAAGACGGGCAACCCCCGATGCGGAAACGATTGATAAGGTTTGCAAGTTTCTCAAATGTTCGCCGACGAATGTTGTGAAAAATGTCCTGTATCAAGTGGTTTACGACAATGGCATGACAGTGTTGGTGTTAGTCAGCATTCGCGGCGATCAGGATGTCAATGAGGTGAAACTCTACAATGGCTTGACGGGGTTAGCACCGCAATATAACGCCAAAACGATTTTAGCGCTAGAAGTTCCGGCCGCAGGGTTGCAACAGGTGTGGGCCACTCGTCCTTTGCCGTTGGGATATATGGCTCCGGATTTGGAGGATGATTATATTAGTCCGGCGAAGAATGTTGCCCCTCGCTTTTTACGCATTGTCGATCGCACGGCGATCGCGTTAGAGAATTTTGTGACTGGGGCGAACGAAACTGGCTATCACGTTGTTGGGGCAAATTGGGATAAAGAGTTTCAACTCCCGCAACACCAGATGGATGTCCGCAAGGCGAAAGCGGGCGATCGCGCGAGCCACGATCCCGCCCAAATCCTACAAACCGCCAGGGGAATTGAAGTGGGTCATATCTTCCAACTCGGAACCAAATACTCTCAGGCGATGGGGGCGACTTTTACCACCGAACAAGGGGAAGAACTTCCTTTCTATATGGGCTGTTATGGGGTTGGCGTTTCCCGGTTAGCTCAAGCAGCCGTCGAGCAATCCTACGATAAAGATGGGATTATTTGGCCTGTGGCGATCGCCCCCTACCACGCCATTATCTGCGTTCCCAATATCAGCGACGCCCAACAACTGGAAGTTGCCGAAAAACTCTATACCCAATTAAATGCGGCTGGAGTGGAAACCTTATTAGACGATCGCAACGAACGGGCAGGCGTAAAATTCAAAGATGCCGATCTAATTGGTATCCCCTTTAGAATTGTGACGGGTCGTTCTTTATCCTCTGGAAAAGTTGAAATTGTTCAACGAATAAACCACGCCGCAGAAGAGGTTGCAATTGAGGAAGTTGTGGCTTTCTTAAAGGAACGTGTCAATACAGCGCTTCAGGCATAAAAGCGAATATAATAGCCCGTCGAAAATTAATTTTTAGGCGGGCCTATGTCTTCTCCCCTTGCTTCGCCTCAACAAATTTCTTCTGTTAGAGAAATTCCCTTTCATCCCAGAATTCCCATTGGCTTAATCGTTCTATTAGCAGCCATTCTCTATTTCTTTCAATTGGATGCTAAAAGCCTATGGATTGATGAGCTAATTAGTATTGCTGACGCTCAAAACGTCGCGTTTCCTCCAACACTCAGCAAGGGTCGCCTACTTTACTACCTTCTCCTGCGCGGATGGATGCTGCTAGGTCATCATGATGCCTGGTTAAGAAGCTTGTCCGTTCTATTTGCTTTAGGCAGCGTTATTTTAATTTATCATCTGGGTTGCCGCCTATTTCGACCTGCCACAGGATTAATTGCTGCCCTTTTGTTCGCGCTTTCCCCGACCATTATCAACCACGCCCAAGAAGTTCGCTACTATACCTTAAGTCTGTTTCTCGGACTGGCAGGAAGCCTTTTATTGGTTCGAGCTATCGATCGTCCGGGTGTGATTAAACCGCTGTTAGGGTGGTCAATTTTCAGACTATTAGCGATTATCACCACCCCCATCAATGCAGCCCTAGCGATCGCAGATGGCGCGATTGTGGGGTGGCATTTTCGGCGCAATGGGAGAGCAATTGGGCGATTTTTGGGAGGCGCGATCGCGATCGCCCTCGGTTCTCTCCCCTCCCTCTACTCCATCCTCAACTCGCGCGGTTCGCACTGGGTAGAAGCATCCACCCCAGGTTTAAGCCATATTGTGCGAGAAATTCGCTTTCTCACCGCCTATCCTTTTGCGCCGACTCCCCCTTACCAAACCCTGTTTTTCCAAGGATTTATTCTGGTGCTGTGGGGACTCATAGCGATCGCCCTGGGGTTGCGCCCTCGCCAACCGCGCATTGTCTGGGTTAGCATCTGGGCATTTGTCCCCCTCAGCGCAATCTTTATCCTCTCCCAGGGGAACCGCTCCTTTTGGGTCACGCGCTACCTTTTGCTCGTCAGTCCCTACTTATTCCTAGCGATCGCCATCGCCCTAGAAAAACTGTGGCAGCGTTGGCGCATCTTGGCATTGGGCGTTTTGTTCGTTTACGCGATCGCCCTCAGCTTAGGACTGCACGCTTATTATACTCGTAGCGATCGTTATATCGGCGTCACTGGAAACTACCGCGATCTGATCCAAACCATCAGCAACCGCGAACAACCCGGCGATCGCATCTTGTGGATTTCCAGCCATACCCGACCCCAACTGGCCTTAAACCATTACTATTCAGGAAAAGCCAGCATTAACTACCAGCAACCCCTCCCCCGCGATCGCCTCAACGAAACCGCATTGAGAGCCTGGATCGCCCAACTCTCCTTCTCCCCCTCGCGCACTTGGTTGGTTTACCCCAACAACCGCATCACACCAGAATTCAGCACCCTACTGGAAAATCAGTTTCAGGTTCAGTTCCATAAAGACTTTAGAAACGCCCATCTCTGGCTGCTTGTCCCTCGAAGCCTACCCCAGAATCGATCTTGAGGGAGGCATTCTTGAGAAAATAAGCCAAACTAGAGTCGAGATAGAGTCTTGCTCCCCACCCATCTTGCAAACATGGCCAAAGTTGAATTAAAGGCGATCGCATTATCTCTCAGGCAAAGAGAACTTATCCTAGGGGTTATCTTGGCTCTAGTGGCTGGCGCGACAGGATACTTACTCGGACGCCCCCTCTTAGGAATCCTCTCAGCGATCGGCATATTCACAATGGCGATCGGCTATCAGTATCCCCAACTCAGCTTGTGGCTATTTTTGCTGTATATGCCCTTTGCTGGGACTGTCACCTATAACCTCGGTCAAGGGCATGGACTGTTTCATCTTGTGAAAGATATCTTCTACTTTCCTGCCCTGATCGGTTTGATCCACATTACCAAAAATACCCGATCCTTTCGCGCGATCGCCTCCCCTCTAAAATGGCCCCTACTCTTCTTAGGTGCAATCTGCCTGCTGTGCTTCCTATTCATGAATCTACCAGCCCAGATTGTCCTGCAACGCCGCGCCTATCCCCTGCTCATGGGTTTAGTCGGATTTAAAACCCTCTTTGGCTACATCCCCTTAATTTTCTGTGCCTATTACCTGATCCGCGATCGCCGCAGCCTCCTATTCTTCACGCGATCGCACACCGTCGTGATTTTAGCGTGCTGTAGTTTAGCCTTTATTCAATACCTATTATTGATCCACGGTATTTGTCCGGGCAGCCACAACCTCACCGGAGAACATGCCGTCAGAGCCTCCCTCGGTGCCCGTTGCTTTGTCGGCGGCTCGTTACTCTTCAACCCCGAATTATCCTTAATTCGCTTACCCGGAACCTTCGTCGCCCCTTGGCAATGGGGATGGTTCCTGATCTCCGGTAGCTTTTTAGCCTTTGCGGCAGGGGCTAGCGATCCCAAGCGGTTGTGGCGATGCCTAAGCCTAATTGCGATCGCCCTTTTAGTCGTCATGACCGTGATTTCCGGTCAGCGTACCGCTTTAGGATTTGTCCCCATTATCTTAGTCTTTTTACAGATTTTCACCACCACCCACAAAAAACAGCAACCCTTTGAACTAGGACTCGCCGTTTTTCTCGTCATCTTACTCCTGAGTAACCTCGACAAAGTTCAACAACAACTCGACAGCTTCATCAACCGCTGGAACGCCTCCCCCCCACCCGCCTTCATGATGGAACAACTCCTCTGGGTCATCAATAACCTGAATAGTTGGTTAGGAAACGGTATCGGAACAGCTACCAACTCCTCGCGCTTCTTCGGCTATCCCCGCCTGATTGAAACCTACTATGCTAAAGTCTTGTACGAAATCGGTCCTTTCGGCGTCCTCGGCGTCCTCGCCCTAGTCACCACCCTCAGCTACATCACCTTCAAAGCCTACCGTTCCCTGCAAGACCCCAACCTGCGGGCTTTAGGACTATGCCTTTGGCTATTTGTCCTGTTTATTAGCTACTTTCCCTACTACTATCCTCTCGATGTCGATCCCGTCGCCGTCTACTACTGGTTCTTCGCAGGCGTCTTGCTCAAACTTCCCCACTTAGAACGGGCTACGGTGTAATAAGTCTTCTAGTATTGTTCTACAAGGTTTTGATCCCTCCTAGCCCCCCTCTGTGAGATTTGGGTGCAATATCCTCGATTACCGAAGTACAGCGAGAATTGCATCTTGTCTACACGCAAACTCGTTATTGGGCAAGGGCAGTGAAGGTGATAAAACTTACGGGATCTGATGAGGTACTGCTACATGCCGATCGCGAAACCTGATTCGCTTCTTTATGGGCGAGTACGACGAAACAGAGGCGCGGCGGTTGTTAGGCAACGCGACGGCACGGCATCTTATCGCCCAGAACCAGATGGCAGTATCAGCTAGAACGTCCCGATAGCACTGGAAATTCACGTTAGGCTGCGCTCAGTAATGGCTCCGGCAGGTTCTGCAATCTTACTGGAACTGCTATTCAGCTCGTATTCACTACGCAAGTTAGCCGTAGGAGTGATGTGGGGAGTTGAGCCAAGGTACTATCTTACGATTGTGGCAAGCTGAGAGAGAAGCAATATGAACCAGCACAAACAAATGTCAGGAATGGGCTGGAATCGATTCGCGGCAATGATCGCGACTTCAACGTTCGTCATGTTCTTCTTGATGTATCAGCTCGTATACTCACTCGATCACGCATTGTTTAGTGTCAATCGATTGGTCGCCTCATTGGTGATGGGGTGCGTGATGACGGTTGTAATGCTTGGCTTTATGTGGTCGATGTACCGAGGCGTAGGAATCAAGATCGCAGTGCTCGGCTTGGCTACCGCGCTCGGCTTGATTCTGCTTTCTATGAACAGATCTCAGGCGCTGATTGGAGATGTCAACTTCATGAAGTCGATGATACCTCACCACTCAATTGCCATTAACAATGCGCGCAAGGCAAGCATTAGCGATCCGCGCGTTCGCGAGCTTGCAGATGAGATCATTGAATCGCAGGTTCGTGAAATTGCTCAGATGCAGTTGCTCATCGATGATATTGCACAAAACGGAGAACGGGGGAGGGCGTTGCTTCCCGCTCGCTCGACCGAAATAACCTCTGATATGGAGCGCGAGATTAGAGACGCAGTGCAATAAATCGCAGTTTTTCGTTAACCCAAATGCCTCAGTCTTTGAATGAAGAATCTCGAAAGGCTGGATTTGAAGCGCACTTGCATCAGTTTGCTCAACCCAGTGAGTGGGTGGAGATGGTCGGGCAGTTGGCTGGGCGATCGCTTAAGTAAGTCTAAAGTTTGTTTGCGTAACTTGAGACTCCCTAAACGAATACGTTTGTGATTCAACGTCCCCCCATCCTCTTCACCCCTCAATAAGCTCTGGGTGTAGAATACTGACTTAAAACTTCCTTGCTGAGGCGAACGAGAGGTTCGGGGCCTTCTACCATGAGTAAATAACGGCCCTGGCGGAGGTGATGGCGATAGATCCCGGCTGTACTGCCTTCGCCAAAAAAGCCCATGAGACCGCCAACTACAGCGCCACAGAAGCCGCAGACGAGGATCGCGGCGGGAAATAGCGCCCAACTGAGATCGATTGGGGGAACCCACCAGACTTTTAGGGTGAGGATAATCAGAAAGCCTGCGATCGCCCCTAGGCCTCCTGTGGCGATCGCCATACTGCGAGCTTGACGGAAGGTAATTTGCATCGGTTTGAGCAAGCCGACCCATTCCGGAGAATTATAGCCCTTACCCACAATCGCCAAATATTCCGGGGAGATGCCATGTTGTTGCACCAAGCGGTAAGCAGCAAAAGCCGCCTCCGCATCCGGGAGAACTGCGATCGCCAGATGAGAACGACGCTTAAACTTAGTTTTGCGAAAACGGCGCGAGTTCTTCACACCACCCGTCCAACTTACAAGGTTTCAGTCCAGTCTCTTTGAATTCTAGCGCTACTCACTTGTTGACTTGCCAATTCTTAGGCTTGCCTTATCAAATTTTTCATTAAGCAATTGGGTCAAAGAGTGCGATAAGTTAGAACTACTCAGGGCTTGACCCCATTAACGGCTCCTTTTACTTTACAACTGCCTATGCCTCCTCGTTGGCCTCGCAAACCTACCCGTAACGACCCCACCTATCGTCGTTTAGACGATCGCATGAACTTTGCGGTTCATGTGGGCGTTTTTGCTGCAACCAACTCTGGGTTGTGGTTTTTCCAAACGTTACGATCCACCCATTGGCAATGGTTAAGCACACTAACCTTAAGTTGGATGAGTTTGCTGTTGATTCATGCGATCTATATTTTTGCGATCGCTGACTATCAAAAGCAAAGCACCCCCAACTCTTAGATAGAGGATCTCACTGAATTATGACTAACCTAAATGCAACTGAAGCCATTGAAAAACTATCGGCTGAAATTGGCGAAAATATCTACATTGATGTGGCCAAGTG
>JAAHGE010000800.1 GCA_010672635.1 Desertifilum sp. SIO1I2
TCTTTGCTTTTGATAGTCAGCGATCGCAAAAATATAGATCGCATGAATCAACAGCAAAGCACCCCCAACTCTTAGATAGAGGATCTCACTGAATTATGACTAACCTAAATGCAACTGAAGCCATTGAAAAACTATCGGCTGAAATTGGCGAAAATATCTACATTGATGTGGCCAAGTGGCATCTGTATCTTCGGGATGCTCACCTACATACCGTCTTAGCAGAACGTCTTTATCCCATGCTGACTAGCAACTCGCTCAATGAAGACGATGTTCTAGGCGTTCTCCAAAGTATTCCAGTCAAACTTGGAGGTGGGAAGCGAGAAGTTCCCCTAGCCGATCTCCTTCCCATGCAAGTTCAAGTCAATCTCATGGATTTACTTGAAGAATATCAGCGCCAACTCTAAAGAAAGATTAAAAATCGACAACTGAAAAAATAGAGAACAGGTGGGTCTGAACTCGCCTGCTTTTTTTAGGGTGCGGAGTTTGAGGGACTGAGCTATGCTCAGAAAAATTCGACTTATCCCTCTCTCCATCTCCTGATTCTTTATGAAATCCTCTTTTGTTCAGCGCCCGTCTGCTGTTCGCAAGCCCCACACCTCCCTACCCCTCAGACCCCTACTGATCGTTCCGTTTGTCGCCCAAATTTTTCTAGCGGTTGGACTCACGGGTTATCTATCCTTTCGTAATGGTCAACAAAGCGTCAACGAGGTGGCTTCTCAACTGCGCCGCGAAATTGTCGCCCGCATTCAAGAACGCCTTTCTATCTATCTAGCCACTCCCCATTCCATTAACCAGATCAACGCCGATGCGGTTCGCTACGGAACGCTTGATTTAAGCAATTACAACCTGATGATGAGTCATTTTTGGCAACAAATTCAGGCGTTTGAATTAATGAGTTTGATCTATGTTGGCAACGAGCAAGGAGAATATATTGGTGCGGGCCGCGAAGGGGGGACAATTACGGTTGATTTAGTCAATGAAAGTACCGGAGGATATTATCATGCTTATCTCCCCGACGCCCAAGGATATCCCACTCAACTCAGCAATACTTTGAGCCGTCCCTACGACCCTCGGAGGCGTCCGTGGTACATTGCAACTGTCGAGAATCAAAGTCCAATTTGGTCGCCGATTTATACTTATTTCAGTCCGCCAGCGCTTGGAATTACGGCGACTCGTCCGCTTTATAGCGACACGGGAGAACTTCTGGCAATTTTTGCCACGGATCTGTCTTTATCTACCATTAGCCAGTTTCTCAGTACGTTGAAGGTCGGGAAAACTGGGCAGAGTTTTATTCTAGAACGGTCGGGAATTTTAGTGGCGACTTCTACGGCGAATCCTCCCTATCGGTTGAATGAAAAAGGAGAAGCCGAACCCATTACTGGAGATCGAAGCACTAATCCAGTTACGCAAGCAACAACGCGCTATCTTTACGAGCATTTTGGCAGTTTAGAACAGATTCAACAGCCTCAACAATTGGCGTTTAAGTTTAATCAAGAACGGCTATTTTTAGAAGTTTCGCCCATTAGCGATCGCTATGGGATTAACTGGTTGGTGATTGTCGCGATTCCCGAAGCTGATTTTATGGAACAGATCCACGCTAATGCTCGCACAACGATTGGATTATGCTTGCTGACGCTAGGAGTGGCTACGATTGTAGGAATTGCGATCGCGCGGCGGGTTATTCGTCCAGTTACTCAATTAAATCAGGCCGTTAGTGCGATCGCTCAAGGCGATTTAGAACGGCGCGTAACCGTTACAGGGATTGATGAATTGGAAGCCCTTGGTCAATCTTTTAATCAGATGGCTATTCAGCTACAAACCTCGTTTACCGCTCTAGGAGAGATCAATCGAGAGTTAGAAAATAGAGTAGAAGAACGTACAACAGAACTGAGGTTAGCTAATCAAGAAATTAGTTCGCTTAACGAGCAATTAAAGGAAGAAAATGTGCGAATGAGTGCGGAGTTAGATGTTGCTCGTAAAATCCAACAAATGATTTTACCCAAGGAACAAGAATTGACTGCAATTCCGGACTTAGAAATCGCTGGATTTATGGAAGCTGCTAACGAGGTTGGGGGCGACTATTATGATGTTCTTCAAGGAGAAGATCGCGTCAAGATTGGGATTGGTGATGTGACAGGGCACGGATTAGAAA
>JAAHGE010000801.1 GCA_010672635.1 Desertifilum sp. SIO1I2
AAAAGCTCAACGGACGCCTAGCGATGATTGGTTTTGTCTCGCTGCTCGTGCTTGAGGTTTTGACTGGACATGGAATTTTTGGAAACTTAGCCAATCTCTAGAAAGCTTGCGGCATCGTTGATTGATTGAAGTGGGCGATCAATCATTATCTTTGGATCGATTAATTTACTCTCTAAAAAAATCTGCATTGTGCTGACTGGTGAATTCGCACAATGCAGTTTTTTTTGCTGTTCAGCTATTTATTTTTGGGAAACCCAAGTCAATTCATAACCTGCTTCTATCGCTGAAGAGGATGCTGCTTGTCCAACCGAAGGCGAGTGAGCATTCAATAGCATTTGCAGCAGCAATGTCATTGAAATGGCTAGAAATAGTCTTTCTAACATGGTAGGCACTCCTTAACAAACCAACCCCAGAAGCGCGATCGCGCACGGTAGATCCAATACCAGCATCTGGCGGACTCACTTTCTCAAGCGATTGTGCCCAAACCTCTGTGCAATCTCTCAAAACTGATTCGATCGAAGAGCCAAGATAAGTATACTTGTGCTTTCTGCGATCGCTTGCTAACGAAATAGGTATCGCTTAATACTACAAATTGCCCTGAGTAAATTCCGCATCACTAGCAGAATCTATCCGAATCTGTAAATTAAGAATCCCTCACCTCAATGGGGTCTATGCATAAAATTGTACTTCACAATGCAAATTTTGTCGGTAGCCCAGTTAACATCACTGACACAACCAGATGAGAGGCGATCGCACCTGTTTTCGCGATCCCCGGCGCATTTATTAACAAAAATAACCCCCAATCGACAAATATCGGCAGAAATAATTTGATAAATTGTTATAAAACTTAACTTTACAGCGCGCTTATCCCCCCAATTTCCCCCAGCCTCCGTTTAATTACAATTCCCTCAAGCATCCGAGCTAACAGCAATCGACTTTAAAGCTTCCAGAGGGTCTTCCCTGCGGTAGTCTAGATCGAGTGACTCTAATGTTGCTCCTATATAGACAAACGGCTTTATGACATCCACAGTTTCCAGTCCCTCTCGCACCATTCGCATTGGTTCTCGCAAAAGTCAACTGGCCCTCGTGCAAACCCACTGGGTACAAGAACAACTGCAAAAACACTACCCCAACCGCACCTTTGAAGTGCATACTATGAGTACCCAAGGGGACAATATCCTTGATGTTGCCCTATCCAAAATTGGCGATAAAGGACTGTTCACCAAAGAACTGGAACTGGGGATGCTGCACAACCAGGTTGACTTTGCCGTGCATTCCCTCAAAGACCTCCCCACCAACCTTCCCGAAGGCTTAGTGTTAGGATGCGTCACCGAACGGGAAAACCCCGCCGATGCTCTAGTGGTTCACGAAAAGCATAAAGATAAACAACTCGCCACCCTGCCCCCCGGAACCATTGTAGGCACCTCCTCCCTGCGACGACTTGCCCAACTGCGCCACCATTATCCCCATTTAGAGTTTAAAGATATTCGCGGCAACCTCAACACCCGACTCGCTAAACTGGATGCAGGCGAATACGATGCCCTGATTTTAGCAGTGGCCGGATTGCAACGCCTCGGCATGGCCGAACGCATTCACCAAGCCATCCCCTCAGATGTCTCTCTCCACGCCGTCGGACAAGGGGCATTAGGGATTGAATGTCGGGCTGAAGATGCCGAAGTGCTAGAACTCCTCAAAGCCTTAGAACACCAACCCACCGCTCAACGCTGCTATGCCGAACGCGCCTTTCTGCGAGAACTCGAAGGCGGCTGTCAGGTTCCCATCGGCGTGCAAACCGTCATTGAAGGCGAAACCCTGACCTTAACCGGAATGGTAGCGAGCTTAGATGGTCAGCGTCTGATTAAAGATACGACGAGCGGTGCAGCGACTCAAGCCGAAGAATTGGGTATTGAATTGGCGAATAAACTCAAAGACCAAGGCGCGCAAGCGATCCTAAACGAAATTTTTGCCGAAATTCAACGCTAAACACCGATCTCTACTCGCCTATTCTTGAACCCGCGATCGCGGGTTTTATTGATTTAAAGGCTAAATCCTTTGTAATGTGCAGGGGATGAAAGACAATTGACAGAAGAGACTGGATACATAGATCGCATGAAAATATTATTTGTTGCAGCC
>JAAHGE010000802.1 GCA_010672635.1 Desertifilum sp. SIO1I2
CAGGTTGAGCATTAGAATTTGCCATAGAAATCCAGGATTGACATGAAACGACGCATATTATCGCACGATCGTCAACATCTTTGGGGTTCAATCCGATCTATTTAGTGCTGAGTGTAAAGTGCTGAGTGCTGAGTGAGAAGAGGGTGGGGGGATGGGGGGATGGGGAGATGGGAGAAATAAGAGGTAAGTTTTAGTTCTCCTGACGCTATTTTACTCACAGCTTGTAGAAGTCACATTACCTGCCAAATTCCACAGGCTTTTAAGAGGGCTAAAAGCTTAAGAAATTGGGATTTCAGTCCATTTTAATAGACTTTCGCGATTAGCCCAGAACTTGAGTTCTGGGTGGGTCTGACTGAGAATGGTGCAAAATCTATTCTAAAGCCACAGAGGAGAGATAGGGGGAAAATAAGGACCAGTTGAGGAGGAGATCGTTTTGTTGGGTTTGGGAATTAAACTCGAATTCGATCGGGGTGGGGGGTGTAGAGTTGGATTGGGTTTTAATTTTGGCTTCGGTTTCGCGTAGGGTTTCCCAAATATTGGGGAGTTGGTAAATTGAGTGAGTGCGATCGCCCTGTTCGATTAGAACAAGCAGTTGGTACTCTAAAGGGTAGGCTTGCATTTGTTGCCATTCTTCCCCGCTTAGGCGGATAGTGGGGGTTTGGGTATTGACGACTTTAGCGGTGACTCGCAGTTTAGGAAGACTCTCGGCGCTACAGCAATAGTCAAAGCCGGAACCGGGTTCGGCGGGTTCGATCTGGGTGTATCCTAGGTGTTGGTAAAATTGGATCGTCCAATGTTCAACGATCGCGCGATCGCTCTTTGAGTTTTCTTCGGGTTCGCTTAAGGCTCGGATCTTCAGACGATTGAGTAATTCTGGAATACGTACCGCTTCAATATCCAGAATATTCGCTAAGGGTAAAAGGTTACTTATGCTATTTTCACCTAAGTTTTGATTGAGGCATTCTGCGAGATAGTATAGGGTAACGGTACGGTTTTCTGACCAGAGAATTTGCAGGCTATTCTCCTGGGCGTTATAGAAATGGGTTCCCGGAATATCTGAGGCGATAGCGGTTCCATCTCTCCGATTTAAGTCTACTTGAATGAGTTGAGCAGGTTGAATTCTAGCCGTGGCGATAAAGTCTAGTTCTTTGGTTATTTCGGTTTCGGATTCGTGGTAGATTAAGCGCTTGATTCCTTTGATAAATTCAGCCGAATTTAAGGTAATTTGCCATTTACGACAGTCTGCGAGTGCTTGCGCGTTTAGGGTAAGCTTAACGGCTTTGGGTTGCTCAAACGTATCTTTCATGAGAGAAAGACAGCCTGCTTTTTGAGCTAGAATAGGAGTAATTTGTGGATGTAGCAGATGGTTTGCGGAAATATGCTCTTTTCGCCAAGGTGCATCGTTAATCAAAATTTCTCTAGCCGCACGCAAGCAACCCTTAGCAGTCAAGAATAGGGTATCGGGAGATAGGTTGAGGTCTTCTAAGCGAGCCTGATATTCTAGGGCATAGAAAACTTGGATAACGAGTTGTAAGTCTTCAGGTTTTAAGGAAGTT
Source organism: Desertifilum sp. SIO1I2 (assembly GCA_010672635.1). Lineage (GTDB taxonomy): Bacteria > Cyanobacteriota > Cyanobacteriia > Cyanobacteriales > Desertifilaceae > Desertifilum. Next base: position 1,557 of record JAAHGE010000802.1, read on the forward strand.
TCAGGGTTATTTTGTTCTAGTTCTTGCAGGAAATTAAGATAATCTGCAAGTTCTTGCAGGAAATTGAGATAGTCAGAAATTTCTGGCGATCGCCTTTGTCCTAAAAGCTGATAAACTTCCCCCAGGCGATGGGTAAAGGGGATGCTGGTACGGTAGGAACCAAAGCAAGGAACCTCATCAATGAAGGCGTGAATGGGTTTCCAGAACTGTTGGGTGGCTTCATCCCATAAACAGGGACGGTTCTCAAATTGTGCTTTGAGTTGTTGGCGTTGTTTATCGTTATTTTCTGGACGATCGAGATAGGCTTTGTATAAAAAGTTATATAGAGGTTGTACGGCTTGGGAATATTTTTTTAACTCCTCGGTTGAAATATTAGGGTTATTTTCCCAGAGGGTAATTAAAGCGGAGAAATAATCTAAGACTTGGGGGAGAGTAACTTGTTCAAACCCTAATGCTAGCCGGATTTCGGATTTGATGGAAGTGCGATCGCAGGCTAAAATAGGTTTGCAGCTTGCAACGAGATGGGCTTCAGTAGCAAAGCATATTTCTTGGGCTTTGTAAAGACGATTTTGAGG
>JAAHGE010000803.1 GCA_010672635.1 Desertifilum sp. SIO1I2
TAGAGCACTCGGCTTTTAACCGATTGGTCTCGGGTTCGAATCCCGGGCGACCCATAAAGCCAGTTCCAAGAAAAAATATGGAGTGAAGGGCAGTCCCTGCTCTGATAAGGAATAGCTGCGCTTAGATTCAGTCAAGAATCAGATGGCGATCCTAAGACTCAAGAGAATACTCGTTACCCAACCTTCGGCAAATGGGACGTAAACATTTGAAGTCTAAGGACTTCACGCCTTTTGCCTCAAACCAAAATCAGGAGGGGTGACAAACTAAAAAACGCTTAGAATTCGCCATAAGTAGAAAAGTATCTTAAGATTAATTTTAATATCAAGATCAAGTTCGTCTGAAACCAACCGGCGGAAAAAGACCAAGTTATTAGGAGGATCATTTATGGCGCTTGTACCGATGCGGCTGCTACTCGATCACGCGGCTGAGAATGGCTATGGTATTCCTGCTTACAACGTTAACAACATGGAGCAGATCCAAGCCATCATGCAGGCTGCGGCAGAGACCAACAGCCCAGTGATTTTACAAGCTTCCCGTGGCGCTCGCAAGTATGCTGGCGAGAACTTCCTGCGTCACCTAATTTTAGCGGCAATTGAAACTTATCCTCATATCCCCATTGTCATGCACCAAGATCATGGCAATGAACCCGGAACTTGCTACTCCGCAATGAAACATGGTTTCACTAGCGTCATGATGGACGGTTCTTTGGAAGCTGATGCCAAAACCCCATCTAGCTATGAGTACAACGTCAACGTCACCCGCGAAGTTGTTAAAGTCGCTCACTCCATTGGGGTTAGCGTTGAAGGCGAACTCGGTTGCTTGGGTTCTCTGGAAACCGGAATGGGTGAAGCAGAAGATGGTCACGGTTTTGAAGGTAAACTCGACCATTCTCAACTGCTAACCGATCCCGATCAAGCCGTTGACTTCGTAGAACAAACTCAAGTTGACGCTTTAGCCGTTGCCATTGGTACCAGCCACGGCGCTTACAAGTTTACTCGCAAGCCGACCGGCGAAATTTTAGCCATCAGCCGAATCGAAGAAATTCACCGCCGCCTGCCAAACACCCACTTGGTCATGCACGGTTCTTCTTCCGTACCCCAAGATTTGATTGAATTAATCAACCAATACGGCGGTGCTATTCCTGAAACCTACGGCGTCCCCGTTGAAGAAATTCAAAAAGGGATCAAGAGCGGCGTTCGTAAGGTGAATATTGACACTGACAACCGCTTGGCTATCACCGCTGCGGTGCGCGAAGCCCTAGCAAAAGACGCTAAAGAATTTGACCCCCGTCACTTCCTGAAGCCCTCCATCAAGTACATGCAAAAAGTCTGTGCTGAACGCTATGAAGCGTTTGGAACTGCGGGCAATGCAAGCAAGATCAAGCAAGTTACCTTAGATGACTTTGCCGCAAAATACGCAAAAGGCGAACTCAGCGCTGTCACCAAAAAAGCGGTCACTGCTTAGACTCAGCGCTGAGTAAAAAGAGCTTTTTACTCGCGAATTGAATTCAAACCGGGTTGCTCTCTCAGCGACCCGGTTTTATTTTGGCAATCAAGGTTGAGACAACATAGTCTTCAAATTGTCAACCTCCTGTTGGATCTTTTTCCGGAACTCAGACCATCCAATGCGATTTAAACAGAAGTCAGCGAAACACGCCTGCTAACAACGCGTCGCTTTAAATAAGCTTCTGACTCTGAGACCTTCCAACTATGCCAAACGAACTCAAACATCAAAACTGCACCCACGAGTGCGCTCAGGGTCATTGTCCCTTTGTCAACGACCCACAAAACCCTCGGAGATACGTTTGTCTCAAATGTGGTTTAGAGCGTTCTCTCGACAAGTACGAAACTGAAAATCCACCCGTTTTAGCTTTGATCCTCACCGCCATCATTCTTTTTATGTTGGTGCTGTAGGGGGTGGCGATGAGAACTGAACGATTAGCAAGCCGTTCCAGCATCCAGCACAAAGAAGGGGGGTTAATTATAAACCCCCCTTATTCATGACCCATGACAACAACCCACACTTCAAGGCTCAGTTTGTAAACTTTGTGGCTGTACTAACGAAATCATTTGTTCAATTCCGCGTTGAATTCGGCGGCTCACGGTCATTGG
>JAAHGE010000804.1 GCA_010672635.1 Desertifilum sp. SIO1I2
CTCATGGCAAAGGTAATGAAAGCGATGGCTATCATACGTTAAATAGAGCGATCGCTCTAATCGAATCTGAGCATTTGACCATAGCCAAAGCGATGCTTGAGAAAATCTTAAGTGAACCTCCCAATCTAGAAACAACTACGGAGAGCAACAGGTAACAAAACCAACTTGAACTAGTCTCTGTTTCTTTATCGGTTGATTTCGAGGGGTTTTATGCAAATTAATTCAACTTCATCAAAACTTTATTAAAAAGGTCGGAAGTTATCTAATATCGAGCAAATTGTAAAACCTTGTTAAAGAGAGACTCATTCGCTCTACGGTTTCAGTGCAGAATCACAAGTTCGTCAAGTTCAAACTTTGCAGGTTGCACCATTTCTCTCAACATTGCAGAACACTTATTACTCCAGCATCGCTTTGGCTCTGGGCAAATGCTCAGATTCGATTCGAGCGATCGCTCTATTTAACGTATGATAGCCATCGCTTTCATTACCTTTGCCATGAGGATTGCCCACAAATACAGTGCTGTAAAGGGGTTTTAAGCCACCTCCTCGAAAACCTCGCACTGTTAAATAGCGCTCAACCCATTGCATCTGTTCAACTTGGCTCATGCGACACAGTTCTTCTGAACTGGTACCGAGTTCCTTCGCGGTGTTGTCCATGAACTGAATCAAGCCAGTCGCTCTAGTGCCGTCGAGAGCGATCGCTCCCCTTTGACAAGGGTTCAAACTGCCCCCAGTCTCAAACAACATCACCGCTAGGAGATATTCGGGTTTAGTTCCGATGCGTTGCGCTGATTGTTGGACGGCTTCCATAAAATCGGTCGGTTGGGATTGAGTTGCAATGGCGCTAACAACCCTGTGAGCAACCGGACTGAGCGAACCGACAACCATCGCCCCAACGGATAACCAAGCAATCACCACTGCACTATTCATCGCTGCTCCTGGTGAGGCTGATGAATAATAATCTCAATGCCTCGACTTCGCTCGGCATTGACCCTGAGCCAAGCCGAAGGGTCAATCTGAGGAATCGTTATCTGAATTTCGCGATCGCTCCTGTTAAAAGCCACGACACCCAAAGCGATAACAATAAGCCTCATTTCCAATCCTTCCAGGTGTTCGGGAAATACTTCAACGGATCTAAAGCTTCTAGCCCATGTCTAATCTCGAAGTGCAGATGTGCGCCGCTACTTTGTCCCGTACTCCCTTCAGTGGCGATCGCTTGTCCGGCAACCACATTCATCCCTTTTGATACGTAAACGTTCTGCAAGTGGGCGTATAAGGTGCTGTAGCCTGCTTGGTGTTGAATTTCAATAAAATTGCCATAGCCCCCACCACAGTTCATAGACTGGGGAGTGCCGCTTTCACGGCAATTGGTTACGGTATAACCCACAACGCCATCAGCAGCAGCCAATATAGGAGCGCCACGAGCAATACTTAAATCTAGTCCAGTATGCTTTTTCTGTTCTTTCGTGGTGGGATGAATCCGACAATCCGATTTATCCGGGTTTTTACAAGGCGCAAACCGAGAAGTAATCCTTGCTCCTGGATGTGGATTTGAGAACTTGAGTTCACCAACTTGGGGCTGGGCTTCTGACTTCTGAGCGGTTGGCGCTAGCTGCTCAACTTGAACTGAAGCAAAAAACTGTCCAATAGGACTTGCTTTGAGCCATTGATTGGTAGCGGGTTCGAGCGTTGCGAGCGCACAGACCAAACAAATAATCGCCGTCACCCCATCACCCCGCTGTAACCTTACTGCTCTTGCACGTCTGTAGTTTTCGAGAGTCCAGGAATGACTTTGTAATTGGGCGAGTGCTGCGGTGTAGTCGTCTGCTGACTTGCTTGGGAAGTCCATTTCAAATACTGTATAACGTTCTCTGTTCTAGCCTTCCAAATTAAAATTGCCTGTTGGGGTGACACGTCAATCAGATTGAGATACAGCAATAAAACTGAAATCGCGATCGCTCCAACATTAGTCAACCTAAATTCAATCATGGCAACGGGGGAGAGCGACTCCCCAGACTTCGCTATTTCAAAAAGTTTTCAATCGCTCTTTGTTGAGCTTCTGATAAACCCGTATTCTGAGATTGATTAGCACATCGGGTAATGCTAATCAATC
>JAAHGE010000805.1 GCA_010672635.1 Desertifilum sp. SIO1I2
CACCATCTCTCGAAGCAAGGAGGCATGGCGGCAGGTGTTGTCTCTTTCATGACCTAAGTTTTAACGTGAAATGCTTGTCATGCATGAATTATACCTTTATTAGCTTTCGATTTTCGTTTAAGTCCCACTAGACATCGAGCCTTGCAAAACCCAACAGCAGCATGGGACAATCGAGCGATTTTGTCAGTCAATCAAGCGTAATCGTCTAACGCGAGATGGGTTCGCTTTCGCTCAAAGCCGTCCCTACCCAATCAAATAAGGCCGGAATATATTGATTAAACCGCTCTCCTTGCACGTACATCGCATCGATCGTGCAACTCCCGCAGCTTTGCACTGACATCATCGCGGAAATTCGTTGCCAGTCTACTCCCACCCACGGCAAGTGACCTGCTGGAGCTTCCAGGGAAGGATTCAATTCGGTCTCGATTAACCAATCATAGTCGATAAAGGTTGGGTCGGGTTGGTTTTGGGTTCTCGTCCAGCCCACGCGATTGCCAAAAGCTTTGACGGCGGCGGCTGAATCGGTAGGATGTTGAGAGCGAACCTCAGCCCAAATGCGTTGCTGTACGCTAAAACCAAACTGTCCGTTACTCGCCTCCACCCAGAGTCGATCGAGGGACTGCAAAACCGTGGGGGGAATATTGGTGGGTACAGGCGGACTTAAAAAGTCACCCTGCTGATGAATCCAAGGATCTAAAATGCGACGAGTTTCTGCATCCGCAGCCTGCCAATTTTTGGCTTGCAGGTGCGATCTTAGGACGCTAAAATCTTCTTGGGTCTGCGTTTGGGGAGCGGGTTCGCTCAGAGAAACAACTCTCATGACGGCAACGGTTAGCGATCCGGTGACAATTGCGCTAACAATTAAACCCCATCCTAAAATCTTTAATCTGTGCATAGCGATCTAAGAGTCAATATAAAAGTCAGCCTCTTCAAAACAATTTCAGCGATCCCAGATAGGGTTCTACCGGGTATTTCCGAAACTTTTTGAGGTTAATCTTATGCTGTCTGAGATTTAGGCAGAGTTGCGAAGAGTTTCAAGAACTGAAACGTCCCCTTTTTTCCTCAAAGAACAATTTAAACTCCACAGAGGGTTGAAGCTGCGTCATCCTTTAGTCCTCTGGATCGGCGATCGCTCTATCACTCAAACTCAACCAAAGGAAGCTTTCCTGAAATCCATGCAACAGATTTGTAGTTAAGCGCCAACTCTAATGGTAATCTAGCATCCCAATGAACCCGCAATTTTCTCAAAAAATTCAGGCAGATTTTGACCAGATTGCCCAACTACAAACCCTTCGATGGGATCATAATAGTCACTATCACCCTTTTTTGCTCAAACAGTTACCTGCTCAGTGTCCAAACGTTTTAGAAGTGGGTTGCGGTGGGGGTGAGTTTTCACGCTTGTTAGCTCAACGTGCTGAATCTGTAACCGCAATCGATCTATCGCCTGCAATGATAGAAAGAGCAAAACGGAATAGCCTCACCTATCCCCATCTTCAGTTTCAGATTGCTGATATTTTGGAGTGGGAAATACCTAACGAACAGTTTGATGCGATTCCGCCAAGGCGGATCGCTTCGCGAATCGCTTCTATCGCCACCATTCACCATATCCCCCTAGAAACCCTCCTCCCCCGCCTGAAAGCTGCATTGAAACCGGGAGGGAAACTGTTAATTCTCGATCTAGTGAAAAACGCCCAATTACAAGACTTTTTATTCGATTTTGTAGCCGTTCCCCTCAACTGGATCTTACAGTTTTGGTACAACCGACGGTTTCGTCCGACTCCAGAGGCGATCTCGCTTTGGCGAGAACACATCCGCACCGATGAGTACCTCACCCTATCCCAAGCGAAACAACTTTACAGCCAATACCTAGAAGGCGCGATCGTTCGCAGACATCTATTTTGGCGCTATTCAATGGTTTGGCAAAAGCCATTCAGAGGGAAATTATAATTTACGGGCAATCTGAAACGCTGAAATATAAGAAAGTCTCACCTTCTCGCCGCAAGTGCTTTCCAGTTCCTTTCGCAAGGCTTGAAATAACCCCTGTTGCTGCTGAGTTTCTAAGCCAATATAGGGCGAATAAGTCCCCAGCAGTCTGAAGGGGTGAC
>JAAHGE010000806.1 GCA_010672635.1 Desertifilum sp. SIO1I2
TTCATTATTCATCGTCAAGCTTTCTAGCTTGATGATGAATAATGAAACGCGGGAATACCTGGCGATTCAATACGCTGATGGGATTTTGCGAATAGCGGCGGATCAGTTTGGGGTCTTATCGCGATTTCGCACCGCTTCAGATCAAAAGCCAGAGTTGCATAAACTCAGCAGCAAGGTTTGGGAGAAAACGAAGAATAAGGTTCGCAAAGCGGTTAAAAAGCTGGCGGTGGATTTGTTGCAATTGTACGCCCAGCGATCGCAACAAACCGGGTTTTCCTATCCCCAAGATTCTTCTTGGCAAGAAGAGTTAGAAGAGTCTTTCCCCTATCAGCCTACCCCAGATCAGCTTAAGGCGACGCAAGATATTAAGCGCGATATGGAATCTCCGCGTCCAATGGATCGCTTAGTTTGCGGCGATGTCGGATTTGGTAAAACAGAAGTGGCAATTCGGGCCATTTTTAAGGCGGTGACGGCAGGGAAACAAGTGGCTTTCCTCGCGCCGACCACAATTTTAACCCAACAACACTATCACACGATTAAGGAACGCTTTGCCCCCTATCCCCTACAGGTGGGTTTGTTGAACCGCTTCCGAACGGCTGAGGAACGTAAGGAAATCCAAAAGCGGCTGGTGACGGGTGAGTTAGATGTGGTGGTGGGAACCCACGCCTTACTCGGAAAAGAGATTAAATTCAAAGATTTAGGCTTGTTGGTGATTGACGAGGAACAGCGGTTTGGGGTGAACCAAAAGGAGAAAATTAAATCTCTGAAAACCCAAGTGGATGTGCTGACGCTGAGTGCAACTCCGATTCCGCGTACCTTATATATGTCCCTTTCTGGGATACGGGAGATGAGTTTAATTACCACGCCTCCGCCCTCTCGCCGCCCCATTAAGACCCATCTGGCTTCCTACGACCCCGAAACGGTCAGAACGGCGATTCGGCAGGAATTAGACCGAGGCGGACAGGTGTTTTATGTGGTGCCTCGCGTGGAGGGAATTGAGGAAATTAGCGGTAAGATTCGAGAAATGATTCCGGGAGTGCGAATTGCGATCGCGCACGGACAAATGCCGGAAACTGAATTAGAAAGCACCATGCTAACCTTCAGCAACGGCGAGGCGGATGTGTTGGTGTGTACCACCATTATTGAGTCGGGTTTGGATATTCCCCGCGTCAATACCATTTTGATTGAAGATGCCCAAAAGTTCGGTCTATCTCAACTCTACCAACTGCGGGGACGGGTCGGTCGTGCAGGCATTCAGGCCCATGCTTGGCTATTTTATCCCCATCAATCCCGCTTGCAAGATGCAGCCAGACAGCGGTTGCGGGCTATTCAGGAGTTTACGCAACTCGGTTCCGGCTATCAATTAGCCATGCGCGATATGGAAATTCGCGGGGTGGGAAATCTCCTAGGGGCCGAACAATCGGGTCAAATGGATGCGATTGGGTTTGACCTTTATATGGAGATGTTACAAGAGTCGATTAAGGAAATTCAAGGTCAAGAGATTCCCAAAGTGGACGATACGCAAATCGATCTCAACCTGACCGCATTTATCCCTGCCGATTATATCCCCGATTTAGATCAAAAGATGAGCGCCTATCGCTTGGTCGCCGCCGCCGACTCCCAGGATGAGTTAACCCTGATTGCAGCAGAATGGAGCGATCGCTATGGTACTATCCCCAAACCCGCCCAACAACTCATCCGGGTAATGGAGTTGAAGTTAGTCGCCAAGTCTCTAGGCTTTAGTCGCATTAAACCGGAAGGCAAGCAGCACGTTCTCCTAGAAACGCCGATGGAAGAACCCGCCTGGAATCTCCTCAAACCCAACCTCCCCGAACACCTCCATTCCCGCTTTGTCTATACTCCCGGTAAAGTCACGGTTCGCGGCTTAGGAACCCTCAGCGCCGACAAGCAAATGGATCATTTAATTGAGTGGTTGAGTAAAATGCAAGGTTCCCTCCCAGAAGTCGCCCTAGTTTAAACTAAAATCCATCCCCCATCCTCTTCACCCCAATTCCTAACTCCCCACCCCCCCATCCTCTTCTTCCCCCCATCCCCCCAAATCTAGATTACGATCGAGTAAAGTAAAGAAATGTAAAGACAATGC
>JAAHGE010000807.1 GCA_010672635.1 Desertifilum sp. SIO1I2
CTCCCGCAACAGTTGGAGATTGTCGTTTTTCAGTTCGCTGGTGACATTGGTAGGCATGACGATGCTCAGGTGGGGTAGACCAAGGGAAAAGGGTAGCAACTAAACTTAGTTTTCAAAAGTTTTGGCGCGATCGCAGTGACTTATCGCACAAGCCTTTCTGCTTTCGATCTAGGCATCGATCTACAGGTGGGGTTTTTGATGCTGCCTAATCGAGTGTAGATGCATGTGTTTTTGAGTGTAAATTTACAAACTTTTGAAAAGATACTTTTTGAATAAATTCACCCTATCAATCAGAGGGCGATCGCTGCAAGGGCAATTCTACGGAAATGCCTCTCGCTTCAGCCTGAAGCCCCTCTTGCATCGAGCCGATTTTAGCGTCCTTGCTCAAATTTTTCTCCTCAACTCCGTAGACTAATTGTAGCTTTTATAACGAGAGCGATTATGTGATTGTTGCTCGCTCTCACTGCACATGAAAAAAGAGAGGCAAATTGCCTCTCTTTACTTTAAAGACTTTAAACGTACAGATAGTCTTTTTGGCGAAAACTTTGGAATTCCTTTAAAACTTCGCCATCAATTTAAGCAGCTTGGGGGTTAAAGCGAGCATAGAAAATCCCACGAATCTTAATGTCAACCGACTCCTTAGCCCCTAAATCGTTATCCGAGGGCTGAATGCTCTCGAAAGTCCCAGCAATTTCGCCCGTCCGGTTGTCCACCTTAGCAATTTGCAAGGAAATCTCACCGTTGCGGTTCTCAACTTGTTTCACATTCGCCCGCACCAACTCGCGGTTATCCGCTTGTGCCGGAAGCGCGACTGCATTATCATACCCAGTAGCCAAACCGCGACCTTTGGGATCTAAGAAAGTCGCGCCGCGATAGGAAGGAACCTTAAATGTCCCTTCAAAATCGGTCGAGGTGTTCAAACTTTCAACACCTGGTTGAGTGGTCGCCGTTAGACCTTTAATCGTGAATAAGAACGGAAACTGCTCGCCACCGGGAAGCTGGACGGTAATTGCTTGGAAGTCAATCCCGTCAGTTTCTTTAAAAGTCAAGCTTTTATCAGCGTTAGATGTCACCGGCCCCATGACTTGAGTCAGGGTAGATGTATAGCGAGTCAGCAATTTACCGGGAATAAACTCAGCCGCTTGACGCTTGTTAACGCTCTCTTCTTTAACAAAGAAAGCAGTCGGCTGCAAGCACAACTCACTAATCTCGTAGGTTTGGCTGCTATCAATTGGAATTGCTCCCCGTGCAGTTTCACCCAGTTGAGGACAGTTATTGGCAAGTCCTGTCCCTCTGATATCGTCATAAGTAAGCTGTTTATTACTCGTGCTTGCTGCGTCGCTACAAGCTGTAATGAAACATAGGCACAGAGCCAAAATAGCACCTAGAAAAGCGCGATACCTCATGTTCAACCTCTATACTTAACCTCGAATCTCCAATCTCAAAAAATTGTCAGTGCTACGCTCTCCGTAGCCTGGAAGATGCTGGTGTTTGAGCGAGCATCTGCATACCCAAACGGTTACAACATCGCGTTTGTCATGAGTTGGCGGAATCGTTCGATCAAAATTCAATATTAAATGTTTGTCGATCCCTTGACACTCCCCGTCCGCAAAAGCAAAGATTCTCGGTTTTGATGAGTTTCCATCCGCCCAGAGTCCTTGCGTCCTCTACAGGATGGGTGGCTCTTTTCCGAAACCTTCACTTCCGGTAGGCTCTACCGTAGTTGGATGGCTCCAAAATGGGATTGAGTTTACAGAATCTTTGACCGACTTTCAGGAGCCGGTTGTATTCGTAAGCGAAGTGTCCCAAACGGAGCAATCAAGTAGAACCCCAGAGATTCAGTTGCCAAGGTTCAGCAGAGCGCTACAGTTAAAGTAGCGTCGGGTTTTTTCAGGGGTTGATCCCAGCCCACCAGGAATGAGTGTACCATCAAAGCCGCCCCGGAAGGGCAGAGCTTGTCTGCCATTAATTTCGGGACTTATTTCCCGATGGAGTGGATGCGCTGTCTCAGTTGGTTAGCGCGACTCCCTTCGGGATAGCTTCGCTTCACGCTCCCAGTCAAACCCTTGCTACTATAGACTGGACTGGCGCTATCTATCCCGA
>JAAHGE010000808.1 GCA_010672635.1 Desertifilum sp. SIO1I2
TCTACGAACGAAAAGCGGTCTTACCTACAATTCGGATTCAAAATCTGAAAACCGGAGAAGACAATTATATCACATTTCCTGAGCCTACTTACTCTATTTCTGAAGGAACGAATCCTGAATTCAATACCCAAGTTTTGCGTTTCAATTATGCATCGTTAGTTTCGCCCTATGCCGTTTATGATTACAATTTGGATACAGGCGATCGCGAATTGAAAAAAGAGACAGAAGTCCTCGGCGGGTATGACAGAACCCAGTATCAGAGCGATCGCATTTTTGCCACCGCCACCGATGGGCGAAAAATCCCCATTTCCATTGTCTATAAAAAGGGAATTCAACCCGATGGCACCCATCCCTTATTTTTAACCGGATATGGGTCTTACGGAGCCAATTACCCCGCCTCTTTCTCTTCTTCGCGCTTGTCCCTATTAGATCGCGGTATTATCTTTGCAATTGCTCATATTCGCGGCGGTAGCGAAATGGGAAGACATTGGTATGAAGAAGGGAAGTTTCTCCATAAAAAGAATACCTTTACCGATTTTATTGCCTGTGCGGAATATCTAATCGAACAAAACTGGACAAATTGCGATCGCCTTGCTATTTCGGGTGGAAGTGCCGGTGGTTTATTGATGGGTGCCGTGATGAATATGCGCCCAGATTTATTCAAAGCTGTGGTTGCAGACGTTCCCTTTGTAGACGTTGTGACCACCATCCTCGATCCCGATCTGCCCCTCTCAGTTTTAGAATGGGAAGAATGGGGAAATCCTAACGATAAAACCTATTACGATTACATGAAATCCTATTCGCCCTATGATAATGTTGAGGCGAAAGATTATCCCCATCTTTTGATTACCGCAGGCTTTAATGATTCCCGCGTTGCCTATTGGGAACCCGCCAAATGGACGGCGAAACTACGGACGTTGAAAACCGACGATAATGTCTTGTTGCTCAAAACGAATATGGGGGCAGGACATGGGGGTGCATCGGGGCGCTATGATAGCTTAAAAGAGGTGGCATTTGAGTATGCCTTTTTGCTCGATCGTTTAGGATTAATTGACGCTGAATCCCTGGTTAACTGACACTCACCACTTTCCCCTCATCCCCAACCCTTCTCCCATCAGGAGAAGGGTTGCAACAAGCAATGAGCGTTCCCTCTCGGTGTGGGAGAAGGCGGTTCGGACAACACCTTAATCATAAGTCAATCAGCGCTGAATCCTCATTGGGAAGAGTCTAAGGGGTTTTTAAAAACATTTCTTCGAGCCTTTTGCATTTCGTCTTGTATTCTACCCTCTGTTTCCCTGGCACCTGATACCCTAAATAGGACGTTTTTGATGATTGGCTGAATGTCCCTCACTTTTTATCGCCAACTGCTGCATCGCTTGCACCAGGAAGCCGTAGTTCTTGCGACAGTGACGGCGGTGAAAGGTTCGGTTCCCAGGGAGGTGGGGGCGAAAATGGGGATATACGGTGAGGGAAGAACCTTTGATACCATCGGCGGAGGTGCAGGGGAAGCCAAAGTCATTCGAGAGGCGATCGCAGTTTTGGCGACAGGCGAACCCCAATCGGTTAACATTGACCTATCCGGCGTCCCCCATCGGGAAACCCAAGGCATTTGTGGGGGACAGATGCAAGTGTGGTTGCAACGTTGGGCTGGAGAAGAGGCGATCGCGATCGCGCAGCAAATTGTTGATACCCTAGAATCAGGTCAATCTCTCACCCTCATTACTCCCCTCAACTCGCAATTTCCCTATCTTTCCCCCCACCCCCTAACCTCCCCTTTTGGGTTTACCGAAACGCTACAGCCTCCACCCCTGCTTCTAATTGTCGGGGCGGGTCATGTCGGGATACAGTTAGCAAAGGTAGGAGACTTACTCGATTTTCAGATAGCGGTGCAAGATGACCGTTTGCAATGGGCAAATTTAGACAATTATCCCCAAGCGTCCTTTATTCTGACTGAACCCATCGCTGCGGCTATCTCGAAATTTGCCAACCACACCCAACTGTACGCCGCCTTAGTCACTCGCAGCTATCCCTACGATATCGAAGCGTTAAGTACCCTCTTGCAACGGTCTATTCCTTGTCAGTATATTGGTACGATTGGCAGT
>JAAHGE010000809.1 GCA_010672635.1 Desertifilum sp. SIO1I2
AAAAATACTGGCAAATCCTAGCGGCTAATAATTTTGAAGGTAGTGATTTTGCCTTACCCTTTTTTCATCTAAAAAATGCAAAAGGGAAATTCTGGAAATTAAAATTCAGTGATACTTATGAAGGAGGGCGTCCCCAGTCAATCCCTAAACTAACTAGAGATGTAGATTATGCACTCTTAGAACAACAATTGTTTTCCTTGTTACAAGATTATAACGAAAGACAAGAAATCATTGATTCTCTTATCCTTCATTGGTTTTCTTCAGATCAAAGAAAACTAGAGGAGTTATTAGAGATTCATAAAAGCTTGAATGGTTTAGAGGATTTTAATGTAAATCAAGATATCAATAAAATAGACAATAACCTCACGGAACCAAAATTTTATTTAAGGAAAGCACTTGTTAGGAATTCTTTTTTCCGTAGATTTGTAGTTCATGTGTATGATTATCAATGTGCTTTTTGTAGAATGAGAGTTACTAGATTGTCTAATCAAAATTTAGTTGATGGGGCACATATTAAACCATTGTCGATTTTCTATGACAACACTATTAATAATGGAATATCTTTATGTAAAAATCATCACTGGGCTTTTGATAAAGGATGGTTCTGTATTAACTCTAAATATCGCATAATAGTATCAAAAGACTTACAAGAAGAATCGCCTAATTCCAAGCTTATGAAAGATTATCAAGGAGAAGTGATATTATTGCCCAGTTCAGAAAGATTTCTTCCTAGTATTGAATCATTTGAATGGCATCAGAAAAATGTTTTTAAGTTCTAGACAAAAATAGCAAAGACATTATGAAAGATAATTCAATTCCTCTTTTAAGCTCACGTTCTGTTGAAGATCTTATAAAAGACATAGAGTGCTTAACTCAGGAAATTCAAGAGTTGTACACTCAAGATGACATTCCTTTTACTATTGGATGGTCAGGAGGTAAAGATAGCACTGCTGTTTTACAATTGGTCTGGAATGCCATTTCTAAATTACCTGTTGAAAAACGCCTGAAAAATATTTATGTAATTACTAATGACACTTTAGTCGAAAATCCCATAGTTTCCTCTTGGGTTAAAAAGTCTTTAGAAAGAATGGTGATTGCGGCTAAAGAACAAAATATGCCAATCGAGACTCATTTAACTCACCCAACACCCCAAGAATCATTTTGGTCATGTTTAATTGGAAAAGGTTATCCAGCCCCTAGAAGAAGATTTCGGTGGTGTACTGAACGATTGAAAATTAATCCTACTGACTCTTTTATTCGGCAAGTCATTCGAGAGAATGGTGAAGTTATTTTAGTTCTTGGTACTCGCAAAGCAGAAAGTACCTCTCGTGCAAAGAATATGGAAAAGCATAGGGCTTGGAGAGTACGAGATCGCATAAATACAAATCCTAATCGTCCCAACTCTCTAATCTATTTACCCATTGAGGACTGGCGAACTGATGAAGTTTGGCTTTACTTAATGCAATGGGAAAACCCGTGGGGGAATGACAATAAAGACTTATTTTCTATGTATCGGGGTGCGACTGCTGATAACGAATGCCCCTTAGTGATTGACACCTCAACCCCAAGTTGTGGGGATTCTCGATTTGGGTGTTGGGTTTGCACAATGGTCAGCCAAGATAAATCGATGGAAGCCATGATCCAAAATGACGAAGAAAAAGAATGGATGCAGCCACTTCTGGATATTCGTAACGAACTCGATATCGAAAACGATCGCGATAAGCGAGACTTCCGAAGAATCTGGGGAAACGTCCACCTATTTGAGCGTAATGTAGACGGCGAGATTTCCGTTGAACCCGTACCGGGGCCTTATACTAAATACTGGCGAGAACATTGGCTCAGACGAGTTCTAGAAGCCCAAACCCAAGTGCGGAAAACAGCACCGCCAGAGATGCAAGATATTACCCTGATTACCACCGAAGAACTCAGCGAAATTCGGCGGATTTGGTTAGAAGAGAAACATGAATTTGAGGATAGCCTGCCGCGCATTTATCAAGAAGTGACCGGAGAACCTTTCAAAGATCCGCGTCCTGGGGCGGACGCTACCACCTTGGGTTTGGGCTTCTAGAACTCGTCTGAGCCAATGTTCTCGCCA
>JAAHGE010000081.1 GCA_010672635.1 Desertifilum sp. SIO1I2
CGAGACCTCGGCCCGGAAGACGTGCGTCCCCGAAGCGGTCGCCTTGGCGTGGACGCGATAATACCAGCCTTCAAAGAAGCGATCGCTGATTCTGTCCCAATGGTAGCCGCTATGGGGAGTTTGTAAGGGAGCGTTAGCAAATCCAGGCATCATAAGTCTTTGTTCGGGTTCGCTTCTCCATTGTGCCTTCACAAGTCGCAAACTTGGGAATTAATAACACTGGATGTCTAGGAGTGCAAAAAACTCTCTAGTAAAATTGGAGTGAATTGAGTAGATTTGCTGTTTGGTACCCTCAATGTCTGGTCAATTGGCGATCGCATACAGCTTGCGGTAGAGTTGCATCGGCTTGAACTTAGAACTAGAGAGTGACTGAGGGTTCTATCTTCAGAGCAACCTCGCCCGATATTCTGGGTTGCTACGCTTAACTTAAGCAGTGAGGAGTGAAATTGGTACAGATTGTTTCCTAATCTGTTGAATGATTAGAAATTAACAAGCTAAACGCTCCAGGGAAGCTCTCGTGACGCCAACTCGTCAATTTAGAGGTGGAGAAATTTATTTTCTCTAGTTCCCCAACTGCCAAGCTGTTTTGCAAATGGTTACATTTGCCCTATTTATGAGTAGTCCAGCAGATTCTGAGATATCATCTATTTCTTTAATTCGCAAATTATTACCTTTTTTATTAAGTTTTCTCGACGATATATTACTCATCAGTCTTTCTCGATTAGGGTGTAACCTCCCCTGGTTAAAGTGGCTTTCTCCTGCGATTATGGTAGGGACAGGAATCTACTTTTTAGTGCAATTTTGGCAAAGTCCCTACGGTGCAGCGAAAGTAACGGAACTTTGGGCGTCCTTTCAACAACCCGAAGAAGCGCTGGAAACCTAAAGAAAGTTGCGGGCAAAAGCCCGCATTTGCATCTGCTAAACCTTAAGCAACTCGTCGGTTAATTCCCGTCCATCCGTACCAATGGCGCACCGCTAGCCAAATAGCCGATAGCAGTCCGGCGAAACTTAGGGTTAAACCGCTGTAAGGAATTAATAAACCAAAGACGGGGATAATTGCCCCAGCAAGAGTGGCAATAATGGCGGCCCAAGATTGCTGGCGACTGAAGCCCAGCCCCCAAGCCAGAAACAAGAGGACAAGGGAAACGCCAATCCAAGCAATAGAAGCAGGTAGAAGGCGGCTGAGGTAGGTTAAAGCGAGCAAACTGGCAAAAAAGACCCCTCCTGCGATCGCCACATCTTGCAGGCGCATGGGAACTGATAAATACAGGAGCAGCAACCACCACAAGAAGACGGTGGGGCCAAGCAATAGCAGGCGCGGTAAAATTCCGGTATTGCGGACTGGGTTGGTTGCAGTGAACACCCCAAAGGGATTTTGGACTGAGACATTATCGTCAAACGTCCAGGTAAAGCGCGTTCCCCGACCTTCGGCTTGGGTTTCGGTGGGTGCAATTCCGCTGGCAAAATCGGCCTTGGGGAAATAGGCGATCGCGTTTAGCCGAAAATTAGAGAGCAACTGTCCATTAGCGTTATAAACCCAACGCGGGCTACCTTGGGCGAGGTAGGCGACGCGAAAGGTTGAAGTTTCGCCAGGTTCTAAGCGAAACGGAAACCCATAGTCACCGGGGTTAATGGGTTCGAGACGGGTACCATCGCGTTCGACGCGGAAGTTTTGCAACAAAGAATAACCGGAAGGGGGACGCACTTCAAAGAAAAAGTCTTCTGCTTCGTTGAGGCGGTTTACCACCTGGTAATCTGCACTAAAATCTACGCGATAAATGGTGCGATTGGTAGCGCGATCGCTATCTTGATTTAAGGTCACTTGAATTTGCGATCCGGCTAGCGTCATAAACCGATCGACTTGGCGGGTTTCTTCCACCGTCACAAACCGACCGTCAATATAGTTTTGGTACGTAAAGGTTTGGGGGATTTCATAGCGCATTTGCGGGGCGCTTTGTTCCATGCGATCGCCTCCTACAGTTCGCGCGACTTCTACCACTTTGGCTTGTTCCCAATGATGGTAGCGATTGGCGAGGGTAGAAGAAAAGAAGAAACCCACTACTAATAAAACTAAAATTAGCCCCCCATGTTGCAAAATCTGTAACATAAAGCCATAGCGCGTCAGCCATTGCTGCGTCCACAGGCGCGTGTCGTTTCCATCGCGGCGCAGCGCTAAACTAATACCTGCAAAAACGATACCTAACGCCCCAACTAAGAGCGTTAGAATCAGGAAAATGGTCAACCCCTGAGTGCCAAATTGAATTAACTCATTCGGATGAGTCAGATCCGGTAAATTCGGAATTCCCTGCGGAGTTGGAAACATAGATCGATAGGTTAGAGGAAAGATACCTTATTGATCTACAAATCGTTTTTCAGAGTTCCCCACCGATACGAGACTTAAGAAAGTAAAGGATTGGAAAATTAACCAGCCCTATATTAAACACTCTTTAGAAGAATCGCACTTGATAACTGAGGGCGATCGCGATCGCAGTTTTCGGAGTTGGGTCAACTGACCCAACCTACTGGGCTTTTCCCTCAATGGGGATTGTAAACCAGAAGGTTGTTCCGATACCGAGTGTACTGTCTACGCCGATTTCACCACCGTGGGCGGTGATAATTTGGCGACAGAGGTATAAGCCTAAACCTAAACCGGGGGAGTGTCTTGAGGTTTGACCTCGGACGTAGAGTTGAAAGATAGTAGCGCAATCTTCTGGGGACATTCCGACCCCGTTATCTGTAATGGTAAAGCGGATAACAGAAGATTCAGCAACGATAACTTCAGCTCCAATTTCAATTTTGATGCCCGGTGGATTGTGCTTGAGGGCATTTCCGATTAAGTTTTCAAAGACGCGCCGCAGTTGAGGACAATCAACGTCAACAACAGGTAAATTCTCAGGTAAATTTTGGACTAAGAAAGCTTGATGTTTGATAATTAAGGGTTCTAAATCGGCGGCTAAACCTTGAATGACCTCATTAAGTTGCGTGGGTTTGGGGAAAAGAACAATTCCCCGAATTTCCGAGGCGGCGGTTTCTAATAAAGAGTTAATCAGATGCAGTTGGGCGTGGCTGCTTTGTACCATGCGTTCTAAAACTGAACGCGGAATGGGAATAGAGGGGGGTGAATCGGGTTTATTGTCAGCGACTTTTAGGAGGTTTTGCAAGACTAACAACCACCCAGTGACGGGGGTGCGGAGATCGTGGGAAACAGCATGGAGAAAAATATCTTTGAGTTGGTTGAGTTTGAGGAGTTCGGCGTATTTCTCTTGGAGTTGGGCGGTCCGTTCGGCGACAGTTCGTTCCAATCCGGCGGTGAGTTGGGCTTGCTTGATGGCGATCGCCACTTGGGTGGATAAAGCCTCTAGTAAGTCCTTATGCATTGCTTCCCAGTGGCGCGGATGGCTGCATTGATGGGCGACAAGAACCCCAAAGACTTCATCGCCTAACCAAACGGGAACGCTAATCGTCGATTTGACTTGATAGTCGGCGTAGTGTTGGGCGATATTAGGTGGAGCCTCAATTTGAGTGACATCATCAATGGCTCGCACTTGATGTTGAGTA
Organism: Desertifilum sp. SIO1I2; assembly: GCA_010672635.1. Taxonomy (GTDB): domain Bacteria; phylum Cyanobacteriota; class Cyanobacteriia; order Cyanobacteriales; family Desertifilaceae; genus Desertifilum. The sequence continues at coordinate 3,559 of JAAHGE010000081.1, forward strand.
AATAGAGCGCGAATTTCGTTGAGATAGTCTGTATTGCTAGTGGTTTGTCCGTACAGGGAAATCCAAGCCGAATCGACGGATTCTGCAACCACTTCGCCGTAGGTACCTTGGGCGTCAATGTGGGCAATGTAGACGCGATCGGCCCCTAAAAATTGTCGCACCTCGCGAACGGTGGTATCAAAAATACAATCGAGTTTCAGGGATTGGTGAATTTGCGAGGTGATTTTGGCAAACAGGCGATCGCGTTGGGCTGCAATTTGCAATTGGGCTTCAGCTTGTTTGCGTTCGGTAATGTCGTTAACGACGCATAACCAGCATTGTTGTCCGCCCAAGACGATCATTTCTGCTGAGAATAAGACGGTTCGCCGTTCGCCTTGTTTCGTCAGCAAGGTTAACTCGCGATCGCGAACCGCCCCCGTCGCTTGCAAAGCCTCCACTAAGTAAGCGCGATCGGTAGGATCGTCCCAAATACTGAGTTCAAAGGCGGTTCGGCCAATCACCTCTTCTAAACAATAGCCGGTGACTTCTAAAAAGCGATCGTTGACTTCAATAAACCGGGCATTTTCTAAAAGGCTGATCGTGCAGGGATAAGGGCTGGAACGAAAGGCGGTTGCAAACTTTTCTTCTGATTCTTGCAAGGCTTGCTGGGCTTGAACCTGGGCGGTAATATCGCGAATCACCCCTAAGATATGCGGTTTACCTTTGTAGATAAACCGCGTTCCCAGAACGTCCACATGGAACAAACTCCCATCTTTGCGAATATCAATCGCTTGGGTGCGATATTCGCCCCCCGCCTGAATGGTCGCGAAATACTCGTCTAACAGGTGATGATAGTCGGGATGAATATAGGTTTCGGGTTTGAGTTTAATCAGTTCGTCATAGGGATAGCCAAAGATTTCGCACGCGGCGGGATTAACTTCCACCAGGGTGCCATCTAACTCATTGACAAATAGGGCGTCGCGACTGGCTTCAAAGATACTGCGATATTGAACTTCTTGTTCTTGTTGCAGTCTTTCCGATCGCACTTGTTCGGTAATGTCGCGTAGGATAGCCAGGAGATGGGGTTTGCCGTTGTACTCAAACTGGATACCCCGAACTTCAACGGGGAAGGGCGTTCCATCTTTGCGAAGGTCTACAGTACGGCGATAAAACTGTCCTCCGGTTTGCAGGGCTTGGCGATACTCATAAAACAGATGAAAATGATCGGGATGAATAAAAGCTTGGGGATATAAGCCAATAAATTCTTCGTAGGTATAGCCGTGCATTGCACAGCAGACGGGGTTGGTTTCGATTACTTGTCCGGTTTCGGGATCGCTGATGATAATCCCATCGGTGGTGGCTTCAAAGATGCTACGATACTGGGCTTCGCGTTCTTTGAGTTGTTTTTCCACTTGTTTGCGATCGCTAATATCGCGGACGATAGCTAAGACTTCATCTGCACCGCTAACAACGATCCGCCCTTCGTAGTCTCGCCATTGTCCTTGAATGAACAGTTGATATTCATAAAGTTGGGTTTGTCCGGTGGCGAGGGCGCGTTGAATGTTCGCCATCCGTTCTTCGGCGGCTTCGCGAGGAAGGACATCAAATAGGTTTTTGCCGATAATTTTTTTAGGGGGCAAGATAATCTGATAGGCTTTGTCGGCTTTTGCATCCAGATAGGTTCCATCGGCGCGGATGCGAAACATTAAGTCGGGAGTGGCTTCAATTAAAGCCCGGTTTCTGGCTTCGCTGAGTCGCAGGGCTTCTTCAGATTGCTTGCGTTCGGTAATTTCTAAGACAACCCCATCCCAGAGTACAGAGCGATCGCTTTGGCGTTCGGGGCGAGAAGCGCATTGAATCCACTTTAACCGTCCGGAAGGGGTGACAATGCGTCCTTCCCAATAGAAGGGTTCTAGCGTCTGCATGGAGTGCGTGAGCCGACGGTCGTGATCTTCGCGATCGCCTTGATGAATTAACTCTAACAGCACTTCGTTCCTAGCTTGGATAACTTCCGGTTCGAGTTCAAACAGTTCCCGACAAGTAGGACTGATGTAACACATCCTGCAACTGTCGTTATCGTAGCGCTGTGACTGGAAGATTACACCGGGCAGGTTGACACTAATACGTTGCAAGCGCGATTCATTTTGTTGTAACGTCAGGGTGAGCTGGGCGTTGGCGATCGCTGCCCCAAGGGTGATGGCAAAACTGCCGAGGAGCGTTTCTTCTTCCGTCGTCCACCGGCGCTGGCTTTGGCAATCTTCAAACCCCAAAATTCCCCAAAGATTATCCTTGAAGAAAACGGGAAACCAGATAAACGAACAAACGTTGCGCCTTTCCCACCAACTGCGATGCAATAGCGAAAAATCGGGTAAAAAGCCTTTAATCGGTTGATGGGCGGCTAGGGTGGCGTACCATTGGGCATTAACGGGATAAGGTGCGATCGCCGATGTTGCATTTTCCCCACCAAACCAAGCCGTTTCAACCTGTGCTTGCCAATCTCCTGGGATGGCATCGGGATAGAGTCGTAAGAGATAACAACAGTTAACTGCGATCGCTTCCCCAAGCATTGCCAAAGCTGACTGTAGCGCTTCCCGTGTCGCCGGGGAACCCAAAACCAACTGAGTCGCTTGGGCAAAAGCCGCTAGCAGTGGAGAAATCCTCGCAGGAGGTTCAATTTCCGGTTCTCGATGGGAGGTAAAAGCCTGATGAACTTTATTACCCTCGGAGGGATTATCTGCTTGGAAGTTCGCCATCGCAGGTTGAGTGAAGGTTTCAGTGGAATGCATAGGAGTAACCCCTATATTCCCCTGATTGCAATCCTGCCAGGTTTGTAAACAATCGAACTCAGGCATTGTATAACCTCTAGAGAGCAAATCTCAGTTCTTTGACAAAGAGGAGCGAAACTGGGAAAAGCGGCTTTGGACTTTGATAGTAGAAGGCAGGGACTGCATCAGCAATAGCGACTTGCCAGTTGACAAAGTGGTCTTGAACCTAAACAGTCTAGTAGTTCCTTATTTTATGCAGATTGACCTCTAAAAGATATTGAGAAAAATATTCAAGTTCTAGTTTCTCATAACAAATTCCTCCAATCGGGGGTAGTCAAATTTCACCTAAACCACCCACTCACCTCAAAGATACCGAAAATCTTCATCTTCCCCTATCCCCCTCTCCCGCATCTCTATAGGAGTGCTGAGTAGGGAAGAGGGTGGGGGGATGGGGGGATGGGAGGGTGGGGGGGAAGTCAATGCTAAGTTAAAAGTGCTGTTGTGCGGTTCAGCGGTGCGTAGCAGCGTACTGAGTGAGAAGAGAGTGCTTTGCTCTGAAGTGCTGTTGCGCGATTCTTGGTGCGTAGCAGCGTGCTGAGTTCTGGGTAGGTATTTAGACCAATAGCCGATTCACTTTCCATCCCCCCACCTCCCCATCCCCCCATCTCCCCATCCTCCCAAGACCTGTGGTAGCCTACTGTGATTGTCAAGCCTTTCACTGAACGTAGCGACCTATGTACGAAAAATTGACACCTCCCACTACGGGATCGAAAATTACCTTTAAAAATGGCGAACCCATCGTTCCCGACGACCCCATTATTCCCTTTATTCGGGGCGATGGTACGGGAATTGATTTATGGCCTGCATCTCAAAAAGTCTTTGATGCAGCAGTCCAGGCGGCTTACGGCGGCAAACGGGAAATTAACTGGTTTAAAGTTTACGCTGGAGACGAGGCGTGTGACAAATATGGAACATACCAATATTTACCCCAAGACACCCTAGATGCCATCAAAGAGTATGGAGTCGCCATCAAAGGGCCGTTAACCACACCAGTTGGGGGTGGAATTCGGTCGTTAAACGTGGCATTGCGGCAAATTTTTGACCTTTACGCCTGCGTGCGGCCTTGTCGTTACTATACCGGAACGCCCTCTCCCCACAAGTCTCCCGAACAGTTGGATGTAATTATCTATCGGGAAAATACCGAAGATATCTATTTAGGGATTGAGTGGCGCGAAGGAAACGAACTCGGCAAAAAGCTGATTGACTATTTAAATAACGAACTCATCCCCGCAACGCCGGAACATGGGAAAAAGCAAATTCGCCTCGATTCTGGGATTGGCATTAAACCCATTAGTAAAACGGGTTCTCAACGCCTGGTGAAACGGGCAATTCAGAATGCGTTGCGCCTCCCCAAGCACAAGCAGATGGTAACGCTGGTGCATAAGGGTAACATTATGAAGTATACCGAGGGTGCCTTCCGCGATTGGGGCTACGAACTGGCCACCACTGAGTTTAGACAAGAATGCGTCACCGAAAGAGAGTCATGGATTTTGGACAATCAGGAACGCAACCCCAATCTATCGATTGAAGAGAATGCCCGGAAAATCGATCCGGGTTACGATAGCTTAACCCCAGAGAAGCGGGCGGAAATCTGCAAAGAAGTGGAAAACGTCCTTAACTCCATCGGCGAAACCCACGGAAAAGGCCAGTGGAAAGACAAGATTATGGTCAATGACCGCATTGCCGATAGTATTTTCCAACAAATTCAGACCCGTCCGGCGGAATATTCGATTCTGGCAACCATGAACCTCAATGGCGATTATCTCTCGGATGCGGCCGCTGCGATCGTTGGCGGCTTGGGGATGGGGCCTGGGGCAAATATTGGGGATGAGTGTGCTATTTTTGAAGCGACTCATGGAACCGCCCCGAAACACGCCGGGTTAGACCGCGTTAACCCCGGTTCGTTGATTCTCTCTGGGGTGATGATGTTGGAATATATGGGATGGCAGGAAGCGGCAGATTTAATCAAAAAAGGTCTAGCCACTGCCATTTCTAACCGCGAGGTGACATACGATTTGGCGCGGTTGATGGAACCCCCAGTCGAACCCCCGCTGAAGTGTTCCGAATTTGCAGACGCCATTATTCGCAACTTCAGCTAGAACCCTTCCCCGTAGGTTGGGTCAAGCCTTGCGCGACCCAACACTACCCAATCTTCACCCTTCTAGAACTGTACCGCGCATCCAGGCGATCAGGGTGGGGATGAGGTTAGGTTGAGTGGGGGAGAAGGTTTGCACAGAACTATCGGGTTTTTCGCTAACAATGGCGATGCGGTTGGCTGGGGAAAATCTGCTGAGGGCGTTGAGGAAGGCGGGGCTAAACCCTTGGGGTGGCGGGTTGCTGGGGGCTTCGTAAAAGATTAGGCACGCTTCAGGACATTCAAGTTCGCAGTAAACTTTCAGGCTTTGCAAGTCTCTCGGCGTACCGTCTGCACATCGGGGATAACCTGCTGTTACCAATTTGGCATAAATTTCTGAGGCGGGGTTATCGGGGTTGAGGAATTGGCTAGCATCGATGCAAATAACTGAGATTTTATCGGCGAGTTCGAGTTGTTCTTTCAGGGCTTGGGCGAGGTTTTGGGGGAAGTTATCCCAGTTAAGGAGAAGCGCTTCAGGTGTAGCGCCAACGCTTGTGGTTTCTTGCATCTCAGGATGAGGTGTAAGGGTAGGATGATGCCATGCTTGGTAGAAGTCGGGATAAGAGAGGTTTTGGGCGCAGTGCCAGATAACCTTGTAGCAGTACGCGAATCGCCTAAAGTTATTTGGATAAACATCATCCGCAAGGCAGTCTTTCAACGCTGAAACTACTCCAGCATATTGTTCTTTTGTAACGATAATTTTCCCTAAACTATCGGCAGCCCTCCTCCGGATATCCTCAGATTCAGTAGTGGCTAAAAGTTGGACTAAAGCCGCGATCGCCGTTTCATTTTTGTCATCTATTTTTCCTAAACTCTCGGCAGCCATACTCCGGATATCCTCAGATTCAGTAGTGGCTAAAAGTTGGACTAAAGCCGCGATCGCACTTTCATTTCCGACATCTATTTTCCCTAAAATATAGGCAGCCCTCCACCGGACATCCTCAGATTCAGTCGAGGCTAAAAGTTGGACTAAAGCAGCGATCGCAGTTTTATTTCCTACGTCTATTTCCCCTAAACTCTCGGCAGCCATACACCGGATATCCTTAGATTCAGTGGTTGCTAAAAGTTGGACTAAAGCCGCGATTGCAGTTTTATTTCCTACGTCTATTTTCCCTAGACTATAGGCGGCTACCCGCCGGATATCCTCAGATTCAGTGAGAGCTAAAAGTTGAACTAAAGCCGCGATCGCACTTTTATTTCCGGCTGCTATTTCCCCTAAACTATAGGCGGCTACCCACCGGATATCCTCAGATTCAGTGGGAGCTAAAAGTTGAATTAAAGCCGCGATCGCACTTTTATTTCCTACGTCTATTTCCCATAAACTATAAAAAGCCCTATCCCGGATATCCTCAGATTCAGTGGTCGCTAAAATTTGGACTAAAGCTGCGATCGCACTTTCATTTCCCACTGCTATTTCCCCTAAACTCTCGGCAGCCCTACTCCGGATATCCTCATCTGAGCAAGTATTGAGTACCTGAGTCAGTTTGCTAATAGCTTTAGTTCGGATAGTTTGCGGTAGGGTACTTCTAGCTCCTTTTTGAATTGACTCTAAAAAAGTTTGCCATTGCTGCTTTTCAATATTGAAATAACCAAAACTCCATTCCACGATCTGACCAACAATTTCATCTGCTTTGGTACAAGCCTTAAATTCAGCAATTCCCGCAGCAGCTAGAAAATAAGCTTGATAATAAAAAAAATCTCTACATTCATCGTCAAACTCGACTAATGTTTGAATAAACTCCTCTTTTTCCTCTGGCTCCATTTCCCCTCGCCCCAACCACAATAAAATCACCTGTTTCCATTGCGGCTCAAAAATTCGATAAACTCCCTGCTGGGGATTTTCAGGAACATGAGTAAGGAAAAATGACCAATCCTCAACTGCCAACGCTGCAAAATATTCCTGAAACGTTGGATGATAGAAAGCATAAAACGCCTCTTCTGTATCCTTGTCTCTATCCACTTGGTTGAGCCAACCCACATAACGCCCCAGGTTTAACCATTCTTCCCCCATCACCCCTAGCGCAAATCTTTGACTGATGCGAAAGCGAGTTTTTCCCTTATCTATCGCTTCCAACGCTAACCGGGCTAAAGCTGCGTTCAACTCCTGCTGTTGCGTCAACGTTACCGGAAATTCCTGCGGTTTCCAGTCGTAGAAATAGCGCACAAACCGTTCGTAAAGCACCGCCTGAGTTTCGGGTAACTCTTTCTCGTACTCCCAGGTTTGACACAACAAAGATAGCCGCAAAGGATTTTTCACCAAATCTCGCAGGCGTTCCTTCCCCGGCTCCTTCAGCCTTTCCCAGAGTTGTTCCTCGCCAAACCACTGGTAAATAAACTTCTGTACCTGTTCCTCGCTAAACTCCAGCGTCTTAAACGTCTGAAAATTCGGTAAATTCTTCGTACTCGCATCCCAAACATTCAGCCGACAAGTCAGCACCACCCGCGCCTGCTGCAACTCCAACGTCTGACGATACACCGTATCCAAGGGGGAAGCCTGCGCCATCTCATCCACGCCATCCAGCAGAAACCAAACCCGCTGAGTCTGCAACAACTCCTCTAACTGACTGAGGGTGATGTTCTGCTCTCCCCACTGCGTCAACAGATACTCCTTTAACGACTTCTCCCCCAAATTCGTCAATGGGATAAAAATCGGTAAAGCATCGTTCTCCTGTAAATATCTGCCAATCTGTTCGAGTAGCGTCGTCTTCCCTGCACCCGGTTCCCCAATAATCGCCACCCCTTTCTTCTCAGCCTTCCCCACCCCGCCAATAATCTCCTCAAGGAACTGCTGATGCTGATACGTCTTTTCCACCACTTCTGAGGCTGGCTGATACGCCTCCATCCCCATTTCCGGCGAAAAATCCCTCGACTGAGAACGGCTTTGCTGCTTGCGTTCCACCAACCCCAAAGGCACATGAATTCCCAACTCCGTCGCCTTCTCCGTCGCCTGTCGCCTGCGTCGGTTAATCTCCAGTTGCTTCTGAAACTCCCTATTGCAGATTTCCCGCCAGTCAAGCGCGGTTTCTATCTCCGGTTCTGGAATCTCCGGTAAGTCAATTAAATCTTCTAACTTCAACCCTAGCGCTTGAGCAATTGCAAAGGCAGAACTACGCTCTACCAAAATTCCCTTAAAAAATCGTTCTACAGTCTTTGCATCTACATTGGCGGCTACTCCAATATCTAGATACCTTAAAGGCTTATCCTCATAATTTCGTTGCGTCGCCTTAGCTTTTTTCAGTGCAGCTTTTCCCGCTTCATTAACCTGAACGCTGTCACGCTTGCGGTTTTCGACCATAACTAATCGTTGGAGTAACCAATACTACCCAGTGTAGAAAATTCACGCTCTAAGTGACTAATCTATTTTTGCTCTGGCCCGCAAGGGACTCAAGTCCCTTGCTAATAGCTCAAGTCCTCTAAAGAGGACTAAAACGGTTTCCGTTAGTCAGTTTTAACTGACTTTGGCTATGAGACAGGGGTTTTAACCCCTGGCGGAGTGACAGCGCAGACGGGGGTTACCGAGACAAAAAGGGACAGCAAGGGACACTTAATCTCAGTCCTTTAATGTCCAGCGAGGATTTAGATAAGAATGGTTGGATAAAGGAGTAGGGTTCAATGTTGCAGAAAATGATTACCCCTCTCCTCAAGTATCTCCTGGTTGTCTCCAACCCTCAATTGCAAGCCTTCATCCTAGCCGCTTTGATTGTATCGGGTCGCTCCCGTCCGGCAAACCCGGATTTAACCACCGCTATCTTATATATTGTGCAAGCCAACTGCATCAATGTTGCGGGCATTATTTCGCTGTTATCTGGAATGTCTCTCCCGTTGGTTATTCTATTGATGACGGTTCAAGGGACTTATTTGGCGATCGATGCCCATCGCACTCTGCAACAGGGAAAATAATAGCCTGAACTCATCTCACCCGATCTGTGTCACCCGACTGGGTGAGGTGAAACTGCGATTTAGGGTGTAGTATATTGGTAGCACATGAAGCTTCATTTGCTGTACCCACAGCCAAATGAAGC
>JAAHGE010000810.1 GCA_010672635.1 Desertifilum sp. SIO1I2
CGGTGCGATCTTCATGGTCGATATGGCGCATTTCGCCGGCCTGGTTGCAGGCGGCGTCCATCCCAGCCCGTTCCCGCATGCGCATGTTGCACAACAAACTTACCCTGAAAACCCATCGCTTGACCTTCCACCGTTCGGGCATCAGCGACGGCGCGGCGAATATCGGCTTTTTCCAATTCATCTGTCACCCCGCCTAACAGATAGACTAGCAACTTAACCGCCAAATCCCGCCCAGAAACCAGGATGCGCTTCTTGTTGGGGTCGTAGAGAATGCCATACCACAGAGATTGGGGCGTTTCTATATAACTAAAGCCGCCATCGGTATCAAAGCGTTGTAGCTTGGCGAAAAGCATTTCTAGGGGAATCCCTTTTTTAAACGTAAGAATACCTAATGCTTGGGCGAGGGCCACTTGTCCAACAGGGCGAAATAAGAGGTTTCCTTCACCCTGCGGCTTCTCAAAACTAAAGCGGCGTAACTCCGGCGTTTCCGCATCATAACCCAAGCGTTGCAAACTCAACAGCCGGGAGAGATGGTCAAAAAAGGTGCTAAACGCAGCAATTCCCGCTTCCAGTTCCGTATCATCCGGTCGTAGAGGAATCAAACCTTTCTTCTGTACGGGCTTCCAGTGGGGAAAATGGGGCTGAAGGTAGCGTTCCGACATCTCCTTGAGGGCTTGTAGCGTCGTGAAAACTGTTGATTTTGCGGCGACTGTGGCGCTATCCCAATTCACCCTAGGATTTCGGCCCGGCTTATCTTTCAGCAAGGGATGGGTAACAGCGACTTTGCGGGCGACGATGGAGAAACCATCATTTTCATCAAGTTGCGCCAGTTGACCTTTACTCAGGGGAACCGCCATCAAGTTAACGTGGACAAAGATGGAACGAATGCGGCGGCGGGCCTGTTCGTAGGTTTCCCCTGGAACCACGGCGGACAGAAATTCAATCCCGATTTTCTCTTGGGCGAGGTTTTGTAGATAGTCGGGTTCTACTTGATATTGTTCTTGTAAGTCATCAAGGGTAATTACGCCCCCGGAGGGTTTTTTGTCTTTGCGGTAGCGGGGAAGTTTCCCAGTTTTCAAGAGTTCCATTAAGCCTTGAACGCCCATCAGTCGGTGTTGACCATCGAGGGCGAAGAGGGTGACGTGGGGAGAGACGTTTAATAATCCCAAGCTAGCCTTGTTATCGAGGGGGGTAAACTGGGCCGCCGATAACCGGGCTTTTCCTTGGCTATCCCATTCGCTAGCCTGGGGGTTGTCCACCCAAGGCTGGTTAAGGACAACGAGGACGGGCGGGAATTTGTGATGCTTGCGGGCGGCGAGGTATTGAGTTAAGGAGGCTTGGCGCGACCAGTCGAGGGGACGCTGTTGGATGATTTCGATGGTGTCGGCGTTGATGGTGGTATTGTGGGAGGAGATCGGTGAGTGCGATCGCAATAACGGCAAGTACGACGCAAACCGCACCCGACTCGCAAACCACTCCAGGCTAACTGACCCAATATAAGCCTCGCTTCCCCCCATCTCCAATCTTTGCACCAATATCTGGTCGCTTTTCCCCAAGTAGCTTTCTAAAATTCGCCCAATCTCCCCAATCTCTGGCTTCTCTACCTCTGGGGTCTCTCTGGCGTCGGTCTGGGGGGTCGCTGGTCTGTTCATAGAATGGTTTTTAAAAAGTCGCACTCTATTTTAGAAAATTTACGTCTTTAAAATTTATGTGTCGCCTAAGTTTTTAAAAACTTTGCGTTATGTAATACTGAAGTGGCAGTTTTCTGTCATTTCCTCCCTATGCATATAAAGCAGCAATAGTCAATATACTCTCACTTGTTTCTCTAGGTAGATGGGAAAGTTGGTCATTTGGTATAGAAACAATGGATTTAGAAGAGAAAACAGAAAGTCATAAAAACACAAACTATTATTGCGACTGTTTTTCCCAAATCAAAGTATATAAGAATCAGAAAAAGGGTGGAGAAGCCTTAAATCAACCCATATTACTTCTCTCTGTAATTGATTTAATCACACAAGGTATTATTCAAAACAATAAGATTTTTATTTCAGATCAATTGATTAATACCTTTAAAAAATACTGGCAAATCCA
>JAAHGE010000811.1 GCA_010672635.1 Desertifilum sp. SIO1I2
GCTTTGCGTTTAGGCTATCCGATGATTTTCCCCCGCAAGGAGGTGAAAGCCTATGGTGCAAAACGCCTGGTTGAAGGCCATTACGAACCGGGAGAACGGATTGTCGTGGTGGATGATATTTTAATTAGCGGTAAAAGCGTTATGGAAGGGGCGCAAAAACTCCAATCGGTCGGTTTAGAAGTCAAAGATATTGTCGTCTTAATTGACCACGGACGGGGCGTTAAAGACCGCCTCAAACAAAATGGCTATAACGGCTACTCGGTTTTAACTTTATCAGAAATTGCCGATACCCTTCTAGAATCAGGACGCATTACCCTCACTCAATTTGAGTTAATTGTCAGTCAACACTAATCTTTGATACTTCCCCTCACCCCCAATCCTAGGGTAAGGGGAAAAAGATTAGTCTAAGCGAAACAAATCTGCATAAACTGAATGTTCGTCGGGGCGACGATTCGGGAGAGGAGAATCGTACAATACTAAGAGCGATCGCGCTTGATCTAAACAGGGGACAAGCGCCAACCCCTCTGCTTTATCACCGTCAACGGTATAAGGTAAATCAAACAAAATTTCTAAGCGTTCCGTATCTTGATCGGTAATCGAATCATCTTCTAAATTGAAGGCATCTTTGAGACGAAATAAACGCATTTCTCCCGCCAATTCCATTGTCGGGCCTGAGAGAATAATTAAATCATCCTCCAGCCAACAGAGTTCTCTCACCCCTAATCCATTAAGATTCACAAAATGCTTTTTGTAGAGTTTCCCCCCTTCATCTATAGCCTTGAGGGTAAGAACGCCAGGTTCCGATTCAGTCATTTCTAATTCTACTAAAATTGCCCAACCGCGCAACACTGGACCGCGCAAGCCGAGAAATACTCGATTTCCCCGAACCGCTAACCCTTCAATATCAAAACCATTATCTTTACTGGGAATTCCGCTTTTAAGAAACGGTCCAATATGCCGATCTTCGGTTAAAACTTCAATCAATAAATTACGATTGTCGATTGTCTCTAAACAAGCAGCGGTTAGCATTTGATTTTCATCTTGGGGATGCGTACCGCTTTTAACTAAATCGCCATTGACTAAAGGAATTCTAGCAATAATAAAGCGATTTAAATCAGTTGTAACAGTAGCAAGCCGCGTGAGATCTTTTTCAAGATCCTTGCCTTTTGGTTTCTTACGTTTGGTACTATGAGAACCCGTGAACCATAGATATCCTTCAGAATAATCAATTCCTTCGATATCAATTTCGTCATCATCAAATAAGGAAATAAAATCAGCGATCTGAAAGGTTTTATGTTCGCCGTACATATAAGGCGCAATTGGAGATAGGCGTTCGAGGCTGATATATTCATCAGAACCTACCCAAAGATAGCCATCAGGAGTGTGAGCGATCGCGCTCAGTTCTCCTGTTAGATCGTCATCAGGACTATCAAAGCGCAGTAGCAAACGACTCAGCAAAAAGCACTCTTTCATAAGGTTGATTTTTCTCGATTATCGACTTCATCATAGCGTTAATCTTGAGCAATCGAATCTCTCCTAAGATTTATGCGATCGCCAATCCTCTCTAATCCGTATTTTCCTAACAAGCTATTGGGATATGCGCCAAAGACCCAATGCTTCAATTTCTACAGATACTCTGTTATGGGGTAAGCGCGATCGCTTATACAGATTCATCCTGCTTAGGTAACAAAGGTTCTAAACTCACTAACAATCCTGGGATTTCAACGGAAACTACATCCCATAGTATATCAAGATCAATGTTTTTATAGTCATGAACTAGGCGATCGCGTAACCCTGCTAATTCTCTCCAAGTTAATTCAGGATGTTGTTTCCGAAAGTTATCAGATAATCTTTTAGTAGCTTCTCCCGTCACAGCAATTTCATACATTACAGCAGCAATAGTTTTTGGGTCGTCCACAAATTCCTGTTGATTCATTCCTGAGACAAAAGAAATAATAGATTGACCATAATGGTAAATGTCAATTACAGATTCTATATCTCTATTGGTTGTCATAAATTACTTTTATGGACGAAAGAATATTACTTTTTAGTAGCCAGTTATGATCCTGTTCAATACTAGCTTTTGAGACT
>JAAHGE010000812.1 GCA_010672635.1 Desertifilum sp. SIO1I2
CGTTGTTTCCACCCGATCCGGGAGATATTGAAAAAAGCAGCCTCGCTTGCCGAAATAGCAGATTTGGACAAAGAGTTGTTCCAATTGCAACAGATGCTCGGTGGCTCCGGCACAAATCTTGAGATTACCTTCCAGATAGACCCATTCTCGGAACACAAACCCATCCTGCATGGGTAAGGTTGAACGACTCTTATCGGCTTTATCCGCAGTTTGGTCGTAGTATCGCAGCTTATACCCATTGCGATTCACCACGATGCGATCGGGGGGGAGAACGTAAATTGTCAGATCGCGAATCCACTCAAATTCTTGCTCGATCCAACGATTAAAGTCACTAGCATGATGCTGACCCTCTTGCTCTAGTAAAACTCTCAAGAGTGCCATTTTAATCGCATAGGGTGTGGGCACCAGATTCGATCGCGCTGCCATACTGGTCGCATCCGATCGTTTGAGAGAGAACAAGCTCACCGGTTGATAACTAACCGTTAGCCATTTGGATTCGCCTGTTCCCCCGGCCTGTTTTCCTCTCGGCTTACTCGTTCGCTTCGGCATTCTCGCTCTCCCAGGGTTGCGCCTGCTCAATCAACATTTGGATCTGTTCGGCAAACTCTGCCATATCCCGAAATGGGAACAGGTAGATCGTGCCTACCCCATTTAAGGTATTAAGCGTCTGGGCGATCGCTGCAATTTGCCGTTCGTAGCTTTCCACCTGGAGTGGGCTGATCATAGGAGCCGGACAACGACGAGTGCTGACGGCGATCGCGCCTTCAAAATGGTCGGGGTGTGGTAGATGGGTATTGCGTTTAGCGCCATTGGGTTGCAAATAGGTGTACAACACGCTCTTGAGTAAGGCATCTAAGCGTTTCTTTCGTTGTGCGGTATTAATAGCGTACTTAAAGGTATGGGGATTGTAACCAATCCGAAACGCTTCAATATTGAGAACGCTGGCGTATAGCCCCGAACTAATCTGCACATTATAGGGGGTTGGTTCTTTAACCCCATATTTGGCATGGAAATAGCTTTGCGTTTTGACAAAGGTTGGCAGTCCCACCACCGCCCCAAACTCAATCGCAGATTCGCGTTTGAGAGTTTGCCCTCGTTTTTCAGTCACCATAAAGCCTTCGAGATCGCTGATGGTGCAGCATTGCAATATCTTTGCTGTTTTGGTTGCCAGATCCGTTTCCTGCTCTGTAAATATGGGCAGGTTTTGCTCAATGTCGTAGCCAATGCGATCGGGGTTCAACCGCCGACCGCCTTCTGACAGAGGCAGGGATGCTTCCAGGCAAATGCGGTGCAGATGTTCGGACTGAATGTGCTTGAACATATCACCAGAGACCCCGTTAACATACTCTGGCTCTGACATTCCTTTTTGAAGAATATAATAGCGACGGGTTAGGGATTGGTTGCCTTCGTTGCCTTCGTTATTGAGGGCGTGTAATTGCAGTGAAAGCAGACCGCTAATCGACAGGGAATAGACGGGAAATGCGGTTGGACTCGTTTTACTCATCGTTGTCTCCTTCAAGTTCAGAATGCTCTAAATCTTCATCCGGTTCAGTAGTATCTGAGGAACGATCGTCTCGATCCGCTTTGGCTTTGCCCCAGCGAGCGTAACCATAGGCGGTCCGTGTCTGTCTCGTCGGCGTCCGCGCCGCGGTCGGGCCGGCTGCGTTCGGTCGTGGTCATGGCCCGATCGGACTACCCGGTGGATCCGGTCCCGAACCGTCCCCCGGGTTGCGGTGAGCCCTGTGCGGGCATCCCTGGGGCATGGATGGCGTCAACGAACCCCGGCCCGACCCGCAGCCGCACGACCCGCGTCGCGAGCCCGAGAACTCGACCGTCGACGACTGGTTCGGTCAGAGCGTCGAGCGCGACGCCGAGCTCGCCGACGAGCTGCTCGAGGCGTCAGGGGGTGACGAGGACGCCGCGGCGGAACGCTTCGACGAGCTCGCGAAGGGCGCCGATGAGCAGGCCGAACGGCACGAAGGGCGTGGGCCGGGGAGCTGACGCGTGACCTCGGTGTCCGATACCGCCGAAGGCGGTGTCTGGAGACCCCGCGGATTGGTCGCTCCGCCGAGCTGTGCTCA
>JAAHGE010000813.1 GCA_010672635.1 Desertifilum sp. SIO1I2
TGGCAAACCCATCCATTCACCGCACCGAAAGACGTTCTGCAAGCGAAGCACTACAATTGACTGGCTGACGACAGTCAATTACGATTGTACAATGTTTAAGGGGTTTATCTTCTCTTAACTCTGCAAGGGCGATAAATTTTATTTAAAACTCAAAATTCACTTGCAGCACGGATAAATCGTCATCTAGCGCTTCTTTGGTACTAACTTGGTGAACGGTTTGAATAATTTGATCGAGGTGACTTTCGGGGTTGATGGGGTAAGACTTTAACTCTTCAGTAAAAGCTTCCATTCCCCAGAGTTCGCCGTCGGGTTGATGAATTTCGTAGACCCCATCGCTGAATACATACAGCGAACTAGAAGGCGCGATCGCACATTGGGCCGCAAGATACTCAACATCGGGAAACATCCCCACCGGAAAACCGGGCGTTTTCAATAGCTTAACTTCTGGGCTGCCATTACTCGCCGGAGAAATGAGAACCGCCGGGGGATGTCCGCCACTAGCATAGGTCAGTAGCTTTTGGGTACAATGATAGACGCCGTACCAGATGGTAAAATATTTATCGGTTTGGGCATTCATCTGAAAAGTGTCATTTAAGGCCGATAGCACCTCATTCGGGCGCGAGAAATTCACCCCAGATAGAGATTGAGTCCGCAATACATTTAATACCGAAACCGATAGTAGCGCCGAACCGACCCCGTGTCCGGCCGCATCCACTAAATAGATCGCCAACTCATCGGAATTCAGCCAATAGTAATCAAAACAATCACCCCCCAACTGGCGGGAAGGCAGAAAACGGGCATCAATAGCGATCGCCTCTGTCTTGAGAGGAGACGGAATCAGCGATCGCACATACTCCGCCGCCTCCGCCAACTCTGCCTCTAGAATTTGCTTCTGGGTTCGTAGATCATTACTCAACTGGTGCAAGCGCAATCCCGCCCTTACTTTCGCCCGCAGCTCGTTCATTTCAATCGGTTTAGATAAAAAGTCATCTGCCCCATTATCCAAGCCTTGGACGCGATTCTCGACCCCTTCGCGGGCCGTGAGGAGAACAAAAAACGTCGTGGCTAACTCCGGATCGGCCTTCACCTGACGGCACACCTCTAACCCATCCATGCGCGGCATCATCCAGTCACACAGGATCAGACCCGGTTTTAATTGTTTCGCACTCGCGAGTCCTTCTGCGCCATCATTGGCAACCGATACGTCATAACCTTGATTTTTCAGGGTTTTGGTTAACACTAAACGGAAAAGTGGGTCATCTTCGATAATTAAAACTTTATACATAGGTAAAACTTAAAGAAGTTGAAAGCCGCAGGCATCCGGTCGTAAGTTTTCTCTCTAATAACTGAATTTAGCCTCAAATGAACCAACTGTTGCGTAAGATAGTGACATAGACGAATGTCACTTTCTAGATAGCATCGAGGTCTATTCTCACCAGCCATCTAGAAATCCTCGTCTAAGCTGCTGTTCATTCTATTGTCTCTATTGTCTAAGAACAGGTCGGAAAATTGCCAGGTTCCCAAAAGTTTCGTCTTCAAGTTCGTTCAGACCTCAGAGCGTTAGACCAAGTTTTGTCATGGTTCGACCAGTTTGATGAATCTCCTATTCCTAACACAACTTGGATGGAGTGCAAAACTGCGTTAGCTGAGGGTATGACCAATGCGATTCGTCATGCTCATAAAGATCGCTCTTCAGACAGCCCAGTTGAAATTGAACTGACGCTGTTTCCCGAACTCCTAGAAATCCGGATCTGGGATCGCGGACCCGGTTTTGATATGGATGGATGGCTAGCCAACGAGCAACCCCCCTTAGATAATGAATATTTAGAGCATGGGAGGGGATTGTTGATGATGCAAAAGCTTGTCGATCGCTTGAGTTACGATCGCACGGCGGATCGCCGCAACTGTCTGCTGATGGTTAAACATTTTCCGCCTCAATAAGACTTAATCTCCAATCAACCACGACAACAGACCTAAAGTGACGAGGAGAATCAGCCATTGGGGAAACGAGAACCAATCAATAAAGTCAATTGGCGCAATGACGAAAATCTGCGTTACCCACAACGCAGATTTTCGA
>JAAHGE010000814.1 GCA_010672635.1 Desertifilum sp. SIO1I2
TGGATTTTGGTTGCGCCCATCTGGGTTTATATTTACTGCTCCAATCATAGCTGGCGACCGACTTCTGGGTTTACGATCAAACACTGGGATGAGTTGTTTAACTTTGGGCGCAATATCTTAGGCGTGGAAATGCTGAAAACGCTGAGAAATAACCTCGATTACTTGATTGTGGGGCGCTTCATCAGTATTGAGCAGTTGGGGTTGTATTACTTTGCGTTTAATGCGGGATTGGGGATTAGTTTGAGCATTATTATGGCTCTGAATTCCGCGTTGCTGCCTCACTTATGTTCGGTAAGGACTGAATGGGAGCGGTTTAGACATCGCTACTTCAAGAGCCTTAAAGGAATTGCTGTGGCGATTGTCCCCTTGGTGCTGCTTCAGTCTAGTTTAGCGCCCTTCTACGTACCGATTGTGTTTGGTGAGAAGTGGATTCCCGCGATTCCCATTTTAATCTTTGTATGTTTGTCTGCGATTCCTAGACCGTTTGCAGATGCGGCGTCTCAGCTTTTAATTGCGGTGGATAAGCCTCATATTGATTTACGGTGGAATGTCATTTTTACCATCACTTTTACCGCAGCGCTGTTAGTGGGGGTGAGTTGGCAGGCGTTGGGCGTTGCGATCGCAGTTTTCTTGGTTCATACCATTTGCCTACCCCTTTATACCCTCTGGGCTAGCTATTACGTTTTTCATAAACGTGCGGTTGTCACTGCTCAAGATTAATCTCTATTGGCACTACCATGACTAATCCAACTGTTTCTGTGATTATCCCGGTTTATGGCGTTGAGAAATATATTGCCGCCGCCGTGCAATCTGTTCTCAATCAAACTTACTCGGATTTTGAGCTAATTATTGTTGATGATGGCTCTCCCGATCGCAGCGTGGAAATTTGCCAACAGTTTAGCGATCCGCGCCTCAAAATAGTCAGCCAAGCGAACCGAGGACTGGCGGGAGCTAGAAATACAGGGATTCGCCACGCTCAAGGAGATTATCTCGCCTTCTTGGATGGGGACGACTTGTGGCTGGCTGATAAATTAGAAAAACAAATCGCTCATCTCGAACAGTCTCCGGAAGTCGGTGTCAGTTTCTGTCGTTCGGCTTTTATTGACGAACGCGGCGAGTCTCTCGGTACCTACTTAATGCCTAAACTCAGTGATATTACGGTCGTCGATCTCTTGCGGGGCAGTCCGCTGGGTAATGGTTCAACGCCTGTAATTCGTCGCGCCACCCTTGAGGATATTAAGTTTCAGGATAACCTCCACGGAAGCGTTGAAGACTTTTATTTTGACGATCGCTTTCGCCGTTCGGAGGATACAGAATGCTGGTTGCGGATTATTCTGCAAACCCAATGGAAAATTGAAGGTCTTCCGGAAGCCCTGACGCTGTACCGCGTCAATGCTGGCGGACTTTCCGCAAATTTACTGAAGCAGCTAGAGTCTTGGGAACAGGTTTTAGATAAAACCCGATCCTATGCGCCAGAAGTTATCGAGCGTTGGGAAAAGTTAGCAAAATCTTATCAGTATAGGTACTTAGCTCGAAGTGCGGTACGCTTGAAAGATGGTTCCCAAGCTGTAGCTCTTATGCATCGCGCTTTAGCAGCTTACTGGCCCATTCTACTAGAAGAACCGCGACGCACCATCCTAACCTTAATCGCCGCCTACTTGCTCTGGCTCTTACCTGAGCCGCTTTACGCTCAAGTTGAGTCCCTAGGAGCCAAGTTAACTGGAAAAAACCAACAGCAACGCATCCTAAAGGATCGAACCCAACAAGCATTCTAAAAAAATCGGACTTTGGGAATAGGAAAAGCTGGAAGACTTCCAGTTAAGCTAATGGGCATTAAATGCGCGTCAAGTTAAGGGTCAGATCTTTTCCCTAAAGGATTCCCACCCAACGGCTTGAGAATTGAGATTCCGCTCCTTATAAAGTCTCTTATTTACCGATGAAGAAAGTCTCTGTCATTATTCCCGTTTATGGGGTTGAGAAATACATTCTGGAAACCGTGCAGTCGGTTTTGAATCAAACTTATCAAGAGTTTGAAATTCTGATTGTTGATGATGAGTCGCCCGATCGCAGTATTGAG
>JAAHGE010000815.1 GCA_010672635.1 Desertifilum sp. SIO1I2
GTTGCGCCAATGCACCCATTTGCCCCTTGGTTCGCAGGCTGCGGAATAAATCAACCGCAAACAGTTGTATCCATTCAGCAGTTGCTACATCACTCAACCAGGTAAAGGCATTGTAGCCTTGGGTGGCATCTTCGGCGCGGATCGCCAGTCCAATAGTAGTGGCGTAACGCACGGAAGGTTCTTCAGGGAAGGGGAGAGAACGATCCAAACCTTTGAGAATGCGTCCTAGATCCGGTAAGTTTTCATACAGTTGAATATAGGCGGTAAATTCGGCGGTGGTTGCTTCGCCAATAGCCGGGGCAATCTCTAAACCAGCATAGTGCAAATGGCTGGCCATTTCCCAGGAACGGGGAGAAGGCCAAGCGGGTTGTTGGGGGTCGAGTTTGTGCAATAGGGTGGTGCGATAGGAGAGAAAGGCGATAATTTGTTCGTGAATTTTGGTGGCGAGGGCGTAGGTTTTGAAGCTGTCAAAGTCGGGGATAACTTGCAGGTGTAAAAAGCGGTTCGCTAGGGGAGATGGCATATCAAAGACGGCGGCGCGGTCTTCTTTGCGGTTTCCGGCGGCCCAGACAAACCAATCGGGCGGGACTTCGTAGCTACCCACCTTCCGGTCTAAAATCAGTTGTTGTGCCATTCCCTGCATGGCGGGGGGTGCCATATTCAATTCATCGAGAAACAGGATACCTTTACCCGTGCGGGGGAGAAATTCTGGCGGATACCATTTAGAAATCCCTTCCTCAGCTACCGGGAGTCCGCGCAAGTCTGTGGGGGCGAGTTGGGAGAGGCGCACGTCGATAAAGTCCATTTGATGGCGGCGGGCAATTTGTGCCACAATGCTCGATTTTCCAATCCCCGGAGGCCCCCAAATCATGGTGCTGATTTTAAGGTTTTTGCTCACCAGGTTATTCAGATAGGTTTTTAAGGCGGTGGGGGTCATGGCGTGCTGAAATTAGGCTTGTTCGATGCGTTTGTTTAAGATTGTTCTGGCTGTTTTGCCCATATAAGGATCGCTCTCTAAACGTTTGAGAGTATCGAGTGGGGTGTTTGGATTAGTTGCGATCGCGTGTCGAACCATTTTCTCTGGATCTTGAGCTAACAGTTCAAGGCAAGGTACTGGGGTGTTTCGGTTGCGTGCGATCGCCCGTCGAACCCACCCGTCTGGAGCTTGAGCTAAGTGTTCGAGCCAATACACAGGGGTGCTTGGGTGCTTTGCGATCGCGACTCTCACCTGTGGCTCTGAATCTTGAGCTAAGTGTTCGAGCCAATACACAGGGGTGTTTAGGTTAGCTGCGATCGCCCGTCGAACCCCTGGCTCTGGAGCTTGAGCTAAGAGTTCGAGCCAAGGCACTGGGGTGTTTGGGTTAGCTGCGATCGCCTCTCGAACCCCTGGTTCTGGAGCTTGAGCTAAGAGTTCGAGCCAAGGTACTGGGGTGTTAGTGTTGTGTGCGATCGCGACTCTCACCTGTGGCTCTGAATCTTGAGCTAAGTGTTCGAGCCAAGGTACTGGTGTATTTGGGTTGCGTGCGCTTCCCCGTCGAACCCATTTGTCTGAATCTTGTGCTAAGTGTTCGAGCCAATGAACGGGTGTATTTGGGCTTTCTGCGATCTCTCCTCGAACTCCTGGCTCTGAATCTTGTGCTAACCGTTCGAGCAGATGAACTGGGGTGTTTGGGTTTTCTGCGATCGTCCATCGAACCCTTGGCTCTAAATTTTGTGCTAACTGTTCGAGTAGATGAACTGGGGTGTTTGGGTGCTTTGCGATCGCCACTCGGACCTGAACGTGTGCGTAAAATAAACCTTGTTTTAAATAATCCGGCACTGTCTCTAAGTTAAATAGACAGATTAATGTGTCTATCGGTATTACATCAACCAAATTCAGATTTTCGAGACATAACAGCGCTAAGACAGGATTTTCTAGAAGTTGTGCGGGAAACTCTTTCCCTAACTCCCATAACACCTCAGTTGGCGTATTGGGGTTAGCAACAACTAACTGACGAATGGCGACATCCTCACAAACTGCCAGTTCTCGCAGTTGTTCGGGTGGCGTGTTGGGGTTACTGGCTTAGCGCTGTTA
>JAAHGE010000816.1 GCA_010672635.1 Desertifilum sp. SIO1I2
TAACCCAAATTCAACCAGAAATTGACCTATTCCTTCAAGAACTAGCTAAACCCGATGCAGAGGGAAAATATACTCCATTCTATAGCGCGATCGCCTACACGGTCACTCAATATTATCCAACGCCATAGCGAGGCGGCGAATTCCTGTTTGAATTTGGGTTTGTGTGAGTTCGGAATAACCAAAGATAAATTGTCCGGGTTCAGCTATGGTGAAATAATGAGATTGGGCTGAAAGTAAGCCAACGCCTACCTTGGCGGCGCGTTGGAGAATTTCATCATCGGATAGATTGAAATGCAGGCGTACCATCAGGTGAATTCCGGCATTTTCGCCTAAAATGGTAGCGCGATCGCCAAAATAGCACTTCAAAGCCTCCACTAATACCTGACGTAGTTGGTTATAGTGCGATCGCATTTGGCGCAGGTGACGTTCTAAATGCCCTTCTGCGATAAAATCAGCTAAGACTCGCTGCTCTAAACTGGGAAGTTGGCGATCGCTTAACCACTTGGCACGGGCGAAAATAGAAACTAAACTTTGGGGTAAAACTAGATAGCCGATCCGCAATGAGGGAAACAGCACTTTAGAAAACGTGCCAATGTAGAGAACCGAGTCGGTTGTCGCTAACCCTTGTAAAGCGGGAATAGGACGTTCCCTATAGCGGTATTCGCTATCATAATCATCTTCCACAATTAACGCCCCAGTTTGTTGCGCCCAAGCAAGTAATTCTAATCGACGGGGAAGCGATAAAATGACCCCAGTGGGAAATTGATGGGAAGGGGTAACATAAACGAGTTTAACGGGTTTATCGATGAGTTCGGCAACCCTTAACCCCGACTCATCGACGGGAATGGGGAGAATATTCGCCCCCTGAGAACTAAAAATGCGCCTTGCACTTAGGTATCCTGGATCTTCAAGTGCGATCGCATCTCCAGTATTGAGCAACAAACGACTAATTAGATACAGCGCTTGTTGGGTACCATTGGTTAATAGGATCTGGTCTGAATTGCATTGTACCGCCCGCGATCGCGTTAGATAAAGCGCAATGGCTTCTCGCAACGGTTGATAGCCTAACGGATCGAGAGCATAATCTAACCATTGGTATTCTGTTCGACAATACCGCGCTAGTAACTTGCGCCATAATTCTAAGGGAAAGCGATCGCACGCCGGACGACCGTAACGAAAACTAATTTCTGCCTGCGGTTCAGCTTGTAAGCTTAAGTCAGTCTGCGCTAACTGTTCGCCATACTGGGATAGAAAAATGGGAAAATGCGCCGCTTTCTCTCCCTCCCCTACAGGCGTAGACTGCAATAAGTCATCGGGAATTTGAGCGCAAACAAACGTCCCCGACCCGATAATGGTTTTTAAATACCCTTCGCTTAACAGTTGTTCGTACCCTAGCGTCACCGTAGTACGCGAAACACCTAAAGACTTCGCTAACTCTCGCGTTGAGGGAAGACGCTGTTTTGGGAGAAGTCTCCCTGAAAGAATAGCGCGGCGTAACTCCTCATACAATTGCCGATGTAAGGGAATTGCAGAATGGGGACTGAGTGCGATCGCAATATCCATAAACTGCTGAGTTGAAGCGCTTGTTTTGAATTGTTCCCTCTATTCCAACCTTCCTGATATATCTAGTTCCCTCTCCTTGGGAAGAGGGTTAGGGTCAGGGTTTCAGATGCCTTAGCATTGAAGTGGACTGATACTATCGGGCAAAATTGGCTCTTGTTTGCAACCAATCAAGCCCATTAATCTAGCAATACTTCTACTTTGTCTACCCTGCAATGTTGACAACACTCAACTTTTTCGTGAGAGAAGCCACTGTCCAAGAAGATACTCTCATTGCTCAACATTTTTATCAAATGTGGCTGAATCACCAACTGACTCCAGAATCTCTTAACCCAGATTGGCTTAATATTACCTTGGAATTTATCGCCGATGCTCGCCAGCATCTCAGCTATCAAGCGTTTGTTGCAGAGGTGGAGGGTAAGGTTGTAGATCTTGGTAGCCGCCGTATATTTACAAGCATGAAGAACCCACAACTTTACCCTCCACCTCTGCA
>JAAHGE010000817.1 GCA_010672635.1 Desertifilum sp. SIO1I2
TCTCAGATCGATCCTGGGTTCCTGGTTTAATGCGCCTCCATCTCGACTTAGAGTTTCTCTCTGATACTGGAGAATAAAGTACAGCATTTGCTTCTATTGAGTTTCTCATCAGGAATGGGAACAAAGGAGATGAGCAGGCATAAAGTTTAGAAGATTGAGCTATGCTGCTGATTGACTGACAATCAAGATAATCGCGTAGGTTGGATTAAGTACGAAACCCAACACAACCCGGCTGCTGTTGGGTTACACTAACGCTAACTACGACAACATAGGACTTTCAGCAGTGAGTGTCAGTCAATCAGGCTATGCTGAGAAAAATCAGAGTTTAAAGTTTGGCAAAGAGTAGAAGCAGGGAGTACCCTGAAGCAAAATCACTAACTTACCTATCCTCTGAAAAAGAATGGTCTAGAAACATTATCGTTTCCTTCTCTTTTATTCCTCTATTCTCTTTTTTCCTAACTCCTAAGTCTCTTCTTATGTATGTTTACGCCTTTATTCAAACGCCAAGTCAAGACATGGAACTTCCTCAAGGAATTGTCGGAAAATTAGAGGTAGTCAGTTGGGAAGGCTTGGCTGCTGTGGTGGAAGCGGAGATTTCGCCTGCTAAGATAGAGGCGATCGCTAAAGATGACGAACTCTTAAAACACGCCTACATTACCCACGGCTTAGTCACTTATCAGCTATTTCAAATTGTGACAATCTTACCCTTAAAATTTTATCATTGCTTTGCTGATTTGGCTAGCTTAAAAAGCCATTTACAATCCCATCATCAGACTTATTTACAATCCCTAAAGCGCTTTGAAAACCGAGGCGAATATTTAATCAAATTAACCCCCCAAGATCCGCCATCTGCATCCATTTCAACAGAAGCAAAAGGTCGGGATTATTTCTTAGCGAAAAAACAAGTAATTCAGCAACAGCAAGACTTTAAACAGCAGCAAGCAGACGAACAAAACTTGTTAATTCAACAAGTCGAACAAGCTTATCCTGATGTTGTCATTCGAGAAAATCAAATCTGCATTTTAACCCATCGCCAATCCAAATTTGAACTTCAACAAACGGTAGAAAATTGGCAAAACATTTGTCCCACTTGGGAATTAGAACTTAGCGAAGCCATTCCTCCCTATGACTTCTTAAGCTTAGAAGGGACTGGATTTTAAAGTGCTGAGTGTAAAGTGCTGTTGCGCGGTTCTTCCGCGTAGCGGTGTGCTGAGTGGGAAGATAGTGTTGAGTCTGAACTTTCCCCCCATCTCCCCACCCTCTTCTTCCCGTCAACAAGTAGCCTAAACCGTAACAGGCGATTTAATGGCAAGGATCTTTTCAATTACAGCTTCAACCACCTTATCGGGAGTTGAGGCACCTGAAGTAATTCCTACAATAACTTGACCGGGTGGCAGCCAGTTGTCTTGGGTGGTAATCTCTTGGTTGAGGGGTTTATGCTCAATGCGATCGCCTGATAAAATCCGCTCTGCACAATCAATATGATAGGAAGGAATTCCCCGTTCGATTGCCATTTCTTGTAAATGAGTGGTATTGGAAGAATTAAAACCGCCAATAACAACCATGAGATCGAGCTTTTCTTCCACTAACTGGTACATCGCATCTTGACGTTCTTGAGTAGCATCGCAGATTGTATTAAAGCTTTGGAAATGCTCGTTTAAGCGATCGGGGCCGTATTTTTTCATCATTGTACGCTCAAAGAGTTTGCCAATATGTTCGGTTTCGCTTTTGAGCATCGTGGTTTGATTGGCAATCCCAATACATTCTAAATCGCGATCGGGGTCAAAACCAGCCGAACAAGCGCGATTAAATTTCGCCATAAACTCAGCGCGATCGCCCCCGTTGAGAATATAGTTACAGACATACTCAGCCTGATCCAAATTCAGCACGATCAAATACTTATTGGCAAACGAACTCGTCGCGATCGTTTCTTCGTGGTTATACTTGCCGTGAATAATTGAGGTGTAAGACTTTTTCTTATGCTTTTCGACCGTATTCCATACCTTAGACACCCAAGGACAAGTCGTGTCAACAATTTTGCACCCTTTTT
>JAAHGE010000818.1 GCA_010672635.1 Desertifilum sp. SIO1I2
CTCCCAAGTTGATATCAGCTTCCAGCGAACCGTCACTACCTAAGCTGACATCGGCATCGAGTAGCTCGTTACTCTCTAAGTTGGTATCGGCATTGAGTAAACTGTCATTACTATCAAGTAACTCGTTACCTCCCAGGTTGATATCAGCTTCCAGCGAACCGTCACTACCTAAGCTGACATCGGCATCAAGTAACCCACCACTGCTATCGAGTAGCTCGTTACCTCCCAAGTTGATATCAGCTTCCAGCGAACCGTCACTACCTAAGCTGACATCGGCATCAAGTAACCCGTTACTCTCTAAGTTGGCATCGGCATTGAGTAAACTGTCATTACTATCAAGTAACTCGTTACCTCCCAGGTTGATGTCGGCTTCCAGCGAACCGTTACTATCTAAGCTGACATCGGCATCGAGTAACCCGTTACTCTCTAAGTTGGTATCGGCATTGAGTAAACTGTCATTACTATCAAGTAACTCGTTACCTCCCAGGTTGATGTCGGCATCCAGCAAACCGTCACTATCTAGACTGACATCGGCATTGAGTAGCTCGTTATTGCTATCGATAGTACCCGATTCCAAGTTATTGGTTGTGATATTGAGTAAACCCATCTCTAGAAATCCTTGGCGTTAGACTTAGTAAGTAATTAATGCGTTTCTACTATTTGTAAGGTTAGATAAGGGCTGTATGAATCGGTAAAAGCAAGTATCCTTGAACTTATGAAAGATAGTTAAGTAACATGCGTAGGTATGCTTTAAGCACAACTTAATGGAAGATTAGGACTGGAGCGATCGCGCTAGCATAGCAACTGGACAACTGCCCATAAATGCCGTTAGATTTAAATCAGTCAGTCCTAGAACGTTGAGCGCTAAAAACTTATCGAATAACAATTATTCAATCGATAAATATATAACTCTGAGAGTCTGATTTCGGGGGTAATTATAAAAAGATTTAGTGTTTGATAGAATGCATAATATGAGGGAAAAGTATGGTGAAAATATTAGTAATTGAAGATAATTCCGATCTCCGAGAAGAAATGCTTTTATTTCTGGAGGAAAAACAGATTCAGGCGATTGGAGCAGAAGACGGGGTGGTAGGATTTGAGTTAGCTCAAGAATTTCAGCCAGATTTAATTTTATGCGATTTAATGATGCCTAAACGGGATGGTTATGAGACGTTGAAGGCACTTCGCAATCATTCATCTACCGTTCACATTCCGGTTGTTTTTTTGACGGCTTTGTCGGAGCGGGCAAATATGCGTAAAGCAATGGAAAATGGTGCAGATGATTACCTGACTAAGCCTTTTACTCTTGATGAGTTGTTGAATACTATTGCTGCTTGTTTAAATAAAGAAAATCATTATCAAAGTCTGGCAAAGATTGAGCGGGAACGTGCCGATGCTCTAGAGCAGGAAATTCAATTGCTTAAGGAGATTAATTCAGCTAAAGAAAACTTGTTAAATAAGCTGATTCAAGAAATGTCCGATCCTTTGACTACGATTAATTTGGCTTTGGAAATGATTGATGAAGCTTCCACAGAAGCCCGTCGCCGACTTTACTTGAAGACTTTGAAAAAGGAGTTTAGCCATCAGGTTCAACTGATTAACCAAGCGACAGATATTAGAAAGCTGCTCACCCCTGAGAATATCCATCTCTTGCGTTATTTTAATATTTCCGGAGAGTCTAATTCTGCGAATGAAACTAAGCTGTAAAATCTCCGGATTGTGGGAACTTAGCTCGTAAATTAATAGAGGTTAACGGTTTAATTCCTAGTTCTTCGTTGAGGAGTAACTATTTGGAAGTTCTATCTCTGCTGTTCATCGACGATTATCCAGACTTGATGCTGCTGGCTCAGGAATATCTTGAGCAACGGGGAAAATATCAAGTGGTGACAGCAACTAGCTATGAGGAAGCTTTTTCTCTGTTAAAGTCCTACTTTCCTAGTTGTTTAATTTGTGATATTAATTCTCCTGTTCTTTCTAGTTATCGCTTTTTGAAAACCTTACGGGAGCATCCTAAGTACAGGCTAATTCCGTTTTTATTAATGTCT
>JAAHGE010000819.1 GCA_010672635.1 Desertifilum sp. SIO1I2
TGCAATTGCGAACAAACCGAGGATGAAATTCAGCAGCAACGCCTCTGCTAGGATTGATGGATAGCTCCAAAATCGTTCAAAGAAGCGTTGCAGACCGCTGACGCGATCGCGATCGTCTGTGGGGATCTCCAAAAGCCGTCGGGGTTCGAGCAGCAACATCACCCCATTAGGCCAATGCTGTTGCAACTCCTGGGGCGATATATAGCGAATCCCATAACCCGGATCGGCGATCGCATATTTTCGTCCCTTGCGTCCGTAAAGCACCACCCAATGAACGCCTTTCCAATGGATGATACCGGGTAAGCGCACCACATTTTTGTCGATTAACTCCATTGGGACTTTGACACCTCGCGCATCAAATCCCAGAACCTTCGCCCCCTGACGCAGATTGAGCAGCGTTGTCCCCATCACCCCAGTCCCGGCGGCTTCGCGGACGCGACTTAACGAAAAAACCCGTCCATAATATTTAGCAATCGTGGCTAGACAAGCGGCTCCACAATCTTGGTCGTTGTGCTGCAAAACAACTGGATATTTCATAGCTATCTTAACCGTGGAGGGGCTAGCACCAGGAGGGAGGGAACGCGATCGGGTTTTGCCAATCTCAGAAAGCCATAGCCAATTCCAGCCAAACCCGTCATCAACCCCAAACTTTCAACGCCCAAAGGCAAATCGCAAACCCATCCCTGCTGCTGAATGCTTGCTAAAATTCCCATCGCCATCTGATGAACCTGAGAACGGCCTTGGGGTAAGTTCAACTGCTGCTGGGCGCTATCCAAAAATTCTAGATTCCCTAAATCCCCATTTCCCAGGGAATGGTTATAGCCAAAGCCGCGCTGAGTTGTGGTTTCCAGAGCAAGATCGAGTTCAACTCGCAAGTCTGGATCGTCCATCAATTTTAAAGAATGCAAGCGTCCCAGACCAATTCCCGGCGCGCCATGACTCCACCCCATACCAAAGGCGAGATTCGCACACTCCGTCCCAGGATCGCCTCTGTGTCTGAGATCGAGCCAGTTTTGCGCTTTGATTGAAAATAAACTCCGTTCGTAGGCGATCGCAGCCCCCGCCGCTTCCTGAAAGCGTGCTTCTCCGCTGAAGGTTGCTAACTTCAACAAAGCCCAAGCAATCCCTGCCGCACCGTGGGAAAATCCACTCAAGGGCGGGCATTGGGGTAATGTTATCCAACCCATGCCTTGGGGCATCGTTTGGGCATTCTGCAAAAGGCGATCGCCGCATTGAATTGCGGCGGCGCGAACGTTGGAATCGCCAACGCACTCGCCCAAGGCGACTAAGGCACCTATGCAGCCTGCCGAACCGCCCATGATATCAAATTGCCGATCTTGGGCAATTCGCTCAGGTAACAGTTCCACCCACGCGAGGGCTTGTTCGAGTAAATGCGGTTGCTGCCAGAGGATGCCGAGATGGGTCAGGCTATAAATTAACCCTCCCCAGCCACTAAAAGCCCCAATAGAGGCAATTAAATAGTCTTCAGATCGGATTTGATAGAGCAGCGAGGCGATCGCTTCCTGAGCTAAGGTGGTGTAACGTTGTTCTTGCGTAATTTCTCCCAAATACGCTAAAAATAAAGCGATTCCTGGAAGTCCCTCAAATAAATCCCACCCTAACGGACTGACTGCCCAGTGGCGAGCATCCGTCAAGACAGGCGCTACCCAACCCGCTAACTGTCGATCTCGCGCCGCTAATCCTTCTAGGCGATCGCCAATCTCGCAAGCTGCCTGCAAATAGCTTGCAATGACGCTGGCTTCATCGGGAACGGTCGAGAACTTGGGAATTGCGTAAGCGGGTGCGGTTCTCACTTCAGCAACCATAGCCAGGGTGGTTAACGCGCTATCAATGAACTGAAGTTGCTGCTGTAAATCATCCTCACTGAAGCATTGAAGCCGATGTTGAACCAGTTCTAAACCCGTTTGAGAGAAGAAGTGGGTTAAAGATTCAGCGTTGTTTAGTGCTAAATGGCGAGAATTGGGACGCGTTGTAAATTTAGGGATATCCCCAAGCCACAAGGCTTCCCGCAGAACGGGTAG
>JAAHGE010000082.1 GCA_010672635.1 Desertifilum sp. SIO1I2
CCTGTGACCGACATGTCTGTCGCGCTCCATGTCGGCGAAGTGCTGTATGGCAATTTCGGCGGCGAGGATCGCCTGGATTTCACCGTGGTCGGCCCGGCGGTCACGCGATCGCTCAAATAGCGTTTCCAGGCTTTGGTTCCCGGTTGTCCCGCAAACAGTTGCAGCATATGGCGGCTAATGCTGTGGAGTTTAAAGCCTCGACTCACCCAAAAATCTACATAAGGATACATCGCCTCCACAACCTGGTGACGGGTTGGGGGAACTGTATTTTCCCCGTAAAAATCGCGATCCACCGTTGCAAATAAGTAAGGATCGTCATAGGCGGCGCGTCCAATCATCACTGCATCGACACCTTGTAAATGTTCTCGGACTTGAGCGAGGTTGGTAATCCCGCCGTTAATCTCGATTGAGAGATGGGGAAACTCTTGCTTGAGGTGATATACGTCAGCGTAGCGCAACGGGGGAATATCGCGATTTTCCTTGGGGCTGAGGCCCTGCAACCAGGCTTTGCGGGCATGAACGCTAAAATGCTGAACGCCTGTTTGGGAAACAATGCGGATAAATTCTGCCATGTCTTCATAGCGATCGCGATCGTCAATACCAATGCGATGCTTAACGGTGACTGGAAGACTTGTCGCTTTTTGCATGGCTTCCACCACCTGGGCGACTTTATCGGGTTGCGCCATCAAACAGGCCCCAAAATTACCGCTTTGCACCCGGTTGCTCGGACATCCCACATTTAAGTTAATTTCGTCATAGCCAAACCCATCGGCGATCCGGGCGCATTCAGCGGCGTCTTGCGGATCGTCACCGCCAATTTGCAAGGAGAGCGGTTTTTCTTCTGGGGAAAATCCTAACAGCTTTTCGCGATCGCCATGCAAAATCGCCGCCGTTGTCACCATCTCGGTGTATAACAACGTCCGGCGAGTAATCTGGCGCATGAAGTAGCGATAATGGCGATCGGTGCGATCCATCATCGGCGCAATGCTTAAAACTGAGGAAGAGGGTGCAGCGTTCACAGTTTCTGGTTCCGAAGAATTGCGATCTTTACCCAAGCCGAATCTCACTCAACGCGTCCAACTGGCTGCATCGAGCGCAACCGCACTGGGGTTTTTCTCGCAAGAAAGCGATTTTATCAGAAAGTGAGGTCGTGCCGATCTGCGAAAACTCATTTTGAAACAGCCGCGATTGTTGCCCGGATTCCGACGCTACACTGGGTAAAGCTTGCTCAACAGACAATCCTGAGAGGATCGCTAAAGGACTGGCTAAAACGAGAAGGAGAGAAAAAGAAGAAGATTTCATCATACTGTTGAAAGGGTTTGTGCTGGAATTTTTCCAATCCTAACTGCAAATCTGCTGCTTGTACCAATTTATCCATGTCTATTCCTGCTTCAGACATTCCGTTACCTGACTCGTTACGGCGACGCCCAGAACATCCCGCGTTGTGGATTATTTTGGGTGCAGGATCGGTGGCGCTACATCTCCTTTTATTGTTAAGCGCGATCGCGATCGTGCCTCGCCCGATCCAGGTAGAAGATACCTCTGAGGCGATCGCGATCGACTTGGTGGAAGTCCCCCCTACCACAGAACCCCCTCAACCCTCCCCCGAACCGGAAGAAAACACCGCCCCAGTCCCTCCAGAAGACGCAGAACCGCCACCCCCATCCCCACCTGCAACTCAACCCACCCCACCTGCTGAGTTACCCGCAGATCGCATTACCGCAGTTCCCGCTTCCCCAGAACCCATTCCTTCCCCCGTACCCCTTCCGACTCCTACTCCAACACCCACGCCCTCACCTATACCAACACCCGCGCCCGTTCCTAGACCCTCACCTATACCCACACCCGCACCCGTTCCTACTCCTGCACCTGCACCCGCACCCGTTCCTACCCCTGCACCCACACCCGCGCCCCCAGATGGGCCTGTTCCTCAATCTAATTTGGAACCCCCTGCAAGTCCGAGAGATGAGTCTGCACAAAATTCCACAGAGGAACCCACAGACCCCCCGCCAGCGAATAATCCTGATGATATTGCTCGTTCTGGCGATCGCCTCGACGAGCCAGTATTTGGTCGTCCTAGCGGTATCGCTGCTAGAGTCTCCGTTTCGCCGAGAACCGATGTCCCGCAGAATTCAGCCGAACAAAACGCGACGGTTGTTCAGTCCATTCAGCAATTTGGCGGCGAAACCTATGCTGGATGCAGCATTAGCGATGAAGCCTTTGCTTTTTTAGGTCAAGCCGTTAGATTAAGAGTGGTGGTGGAAGTGGACGATCTCGGTCAGCGCGGTATTGTTAACCCCGGATTGATTGAAATCGATCGCTCTAGCGGGAGTGTCAGCTACGATGCCTTAGCCGAGTGTATCGTCAGCCAGTGGGAGTTTATCCCCGCCTCCGACCAAGGCAGCCCAAGACCGCAAAATGTCTATGTGGATGTGGTTTTAACCCCCATCGGTCGCTAAAAATTTGCTTTGCATTTTCTAAAAATTGTGTTAGTCTAGTTTGAGTGCGGGTATAGTTTAGTGGTAAAACCATAGCCTTCCAAGCTATTGATGCGAGTTCGATTCTCGCTACCCGCTTTTGAATTAAAACAAAGCTCTAACAATCGCGATCTGCGATCGCTTTTTCAAGAAGATGAGCAAAGGTCGGCACTTGTTGAGCGAGTTTACCAAGTACCTCTTTAGGTGTCTGTGATGGGTTCTTTAAATCGGCAGCTTGTTCTTGAATAATTTGAGCGAGTACACTCACCGTATAGCGATCGCAAAGATCGAGTAAAAACTCATCCGGATGTTGGGCTGCAATGCCATAAGGTTCAAGCGTTTCTGGGGGAAAGTCTTTGAGATTATCCGTGACAATAATATCAGCCTTAGCAACGATACCAGCAGCAACAACATGGCGATCTTTGGGATGATTAGTCATCAATTCAATGAGCTGTTCTGGGACTTCAACGATTGCTTCTGGGAATGCTTTGGAGATCGCCTCCTGATAGCGGGCTGCTTTAGCTTCCGTCATCTTACCTTTTTTAACTAGATTGCGCGTGGTTTCATCTAAAATAGCTTGGGAAAAGTGAGGACGGAATAATTCAGCTTCTGCAATACGCAATAACGTATCGCACAAAGGCATGGGAAAAAGTACGCAGGCATCCAAAATAACGACAAGAGGTGCAGTCATTCTGGGGCAATTTCAGGGCTTTCGCAATCATAAAACCCTTCATCTTGCAAAAAAGTAGTCAATTCGCTTAACTGCTGGCGACGTTGAGTATCGCGTTGTTTTTTATAGGCTAAAACATCTTGGGTACGGACTCGCCGATGCGATCCTACTTTCGTATATGGAATTTTTCCCTGTTCTAGCAGTTTGATCAGATAAGGGCGCGATATGTTTAAGAAGTCAGCCGCTTCTTGAGTGCTAAACTCGCTGTGATGAGGAACGATCGCGATCGCCTGTCCAGCAGCCATCGTGCGGACAACCTGGCGCAATGCATTGTACACCGATTCAGGTAATAAAATCTCTTCACCCCGATCCCCAATGAAGCGCAGCGGTGAATTCTGGGATGCTAGAACGATTTCTAGATGTTGAATCGATAGCGTTTCATTCTCTTGGGCAGTAACCTGCACGCCTGTTTGAGTGTCTTTCAACACGGTCTTGACCCTAGCTGAAGATCGCAGATTTTGACTTCACTATAACAATCCCGTCTCAATAATCGCAATATCCGAAACTTATCGATCGCGTTTGGGTTGAAACGATCCAGAGCGATCGCCAAACTGGATTATCCTAAAACAGGAGAGCTACGCAGGTAGAGAATGTCTGAAACTGCCAAGAAAGTGGTTGTTGTGGGTGCGGGTTGGGCAGGTTTAGGCGCAACCTATCATTTAGCCAAACAGGGATATGATGTCACCCTACTTGAAGCCGCACCGCAGCCAGGGGGGTTAGTCGCAGGTTGGAAAACCCCAGGCGGGCGCTCTGTAGAAGGGGGGATACATGGATTTTGGTATCCGTATCAAAATATCTTTAGCCTAGTGCGAGAATTGGGACTTAACCCCTTTACGCCGTTTACCCGTTCTTCGCAGTATTCTCCGGCGGGTTTAGAAGTCGAGTCTCCCATCTTTCAAAATGAATTGCGACTCCCCACCCCATTAGGTACCTTTTTGTATACCCGCTTTAAACGGCTCCCGTTGCGCGATCGCCTTTCTGCCTTACCGTTATTGTATGCCGTCATTGATTTTGATAACTCCGATGACGCTTGGCGGCGCTACGATCCCGTTACAGCCAGAGAGTTATTTAAGCAATTTGGCGTATCTGCCCGATTGTATAAAGAAAGCTTTGAACCGATGCTCTTAGTTGGGTTATTTGCCCCAGGGGAACAATGTTCAGCCGCCGCCGCCTTGGGAATGCTGTATTACTTTATTCTCGCCCATCAACCCGATTTTGATGTGGTGTGGTGTCGCGGTACGGTTGGGGAAATGATTTTTCAGCCGTGGGTTCGCCAAATTGAAGCTACCGGGGGGAAAGTTCTAACGAATCGGCGCGTTACAGATGTGATTTTAGATGAATTGGGTAACGCCAAAGCCGTGGTTTGTGGGGACGAACAATTTACCGCCGATGCCGTTATTTTCGCCGTTAGCGTCAGCGGCATGAAAAAGATTGTCAGCCAAAGCGATACTTTAAAACAGCATCCGCAATTCCTCAACTTACAGAACCTTGGGGGCATTGATGTTTTAGCAACGCGACTCTGGTTCGATCGCAAAGTCCCCATTCCTTTACCTTCCAATGCCTGTTTTGGGTTCGATTCAACCACCGGATGGACATTCTTTGATTTAAATGCGCTGCAAGATGAATACCGCAATGAACCGGGAAGCGTTATCGAAGCCGATTTTTATCATGCCAACCAACTGTTACCCCTCAGCGACGAGCAAATTATCGCCAAAGTCCATCGAGATTTAGCCACCTGCATTCCGAGTTTTCAAGAGGCACGAGTCATCGATGCTAGCATCATTCGCGTTGCTCAAGGGGTCACGCATTTTGCCCCCGGAAGCTATCAATATTTATTGCCAGCAAAAACGCCTATCTCCAATGTGTTTATGAGTGGAGATTGGATTGTTACGCGCCACGGTTCTTGGTCTCAAGAAAAAGCCTATGTTACGGGGTTAGAAGCGGCTAATTTAGTCGTGGATTCCTTTCAACACGGAAACCGCGCCC
This sequence comes from Desertifilum sp. SIO1I2, assembly GCA_010672635.1. Classification (GTDB taxonomy): domain Bacteria; phylum Cyanobacteriota; class Cyanobacteriia; order Cyanobacteriales; family Desertifilaceae; genus Desertifilum. Next base: position 5,194 of record JAAHGE010000082.1, read on the forward strand.
CAATTATTCCTGTAGAACGGGACGAACCCCATATCGAGTTTGCCCGAACGCTCAATCGCAATTTTCGCGATTTTGCCCAAACTTGGCTACCCGATTTTTGGCTACCTTAACCGATTTCAGAACGAACTTTGGCGGATAGGAATTTCAATGACAAATTCCGTTCCCCGATTGGGCGAGGAATGACAGGATAAACGTCCCTGATGCTTTTCAACCACAATTTGGTAGCTGATTGATAAACCTAATCCCGTTCCTTTACCAATCGGTTTAGTCGTGAAGAAAGGATCGAATAAGCGTTGCTGTACGGCTTGGGGAATGCCTAAACCATTGTCTGCAATTGAGATGGAAATCCACTCTGAGTTAAGGAGAGCAGTAGTAATGGTAATGGTACTCGGAATTTGGGCGATCGCACTTTCTGAAAGCTGTACGTGTCGTTCGTCTAGCGTATCGATGGCATTGGTTAGCAAGTTCATAAACACTTGATTGAGTTGACCGGGATAGCATTCAATCAGAGGTAGCGAACCGTACTCTTTGATTAAGCGAACGGCTTGGCGATCGACCTTGGCTTTCGTGCGATTTTGCAGAATCATTAACGTACTGTCGATCCCTTCGTGGATATCAACTTCCTTCATGTCCGATTCGTCTAAGCGCGAGAAGGTTCGCAAACTGCTGACAATTTCTCGAATTCGCACCGCCCCAATTTTCATGGAGTCGAGCAACTTGGGCAAGTCTTCAACCAAAAATTCCAGATCGATTTGCTCAATTTCTAACCCAATGTCTTCTACCGGGTTCGGGTAATGCTGCTGATAGAGGTCAATTAAGCCTAGCAGTTGTTCGCTATATTCTTGGGCATGGGTGAGATTGCCAAAAATAAAGTTGACTGGATTATTAATTTCATGGGCAACCCCTGCAACCAATTGCCCCAAACTAGACATTTTTTCGCTTTGAATCAGTTGACTTTGGGTGCGTTGCAGTTGATAGAGTGTTTGTTCGAGTTGCTGGCTTTTTTCCATCGCCTCTGCGGCGGCTTGACGGCTTTGTTCGTAGAGTTCCGCCTGATGAATGGCGATCGCAATTTGATCGCAAACCGCTACAACCAAAGCCACCTCATCCTTCTGCCAAGGTCGTATCTTCGCACTGTGGGTGCAACTCACCACCCCTGTCGCCCCCGAACGTAACTGGATGGGCACATTCAACACTGATTTAAATCCCAAGGCACTCCAAAATTGGCGCATTAAAGGATTATCGAGAGCTTGAACCTCATCAATTTGGATAATCTCAAGATTGCGTAACTTTTGATGGAGTTCGTCGATTTCTGCCAGCGGATAAACTCCAATTAAACTGGGTAAATCGGGAGAACTGGCTTCTTCAACCACATCCCACACTAAAGAACCAAACTCTGAGCGGCAGAAGCTAAAAACGCATTGATCCACATTTAATAAACTGCGGATTTCCGTAACAACTGTTTGCAGAATCGCATTCAAATTCAAGGATTGACGAATTTGATTGGCTAACTGGTTGATCAGTTGGGTGTGTTGGGCGAGTTCTCGGTATTCTTGTTCGCTTTGTTTGAGGGCAGCTTCGGCCTGTTTCACATCGTCGATATCGGTACAGGTGCCAAACCATCTTATAATCTCGCCTTCATCATTTCGCAGGGGAACTGCTCGTCCTAAATGCCAGCGATAGCGATCGTGGCAGGCTCCCTTGAAGCGATACTCAATTTGGTAATCTGTTCCTGTTGCCAAGGAGTGATTCCAACAATCAATACACCGTTGCAAATCTTCGGGATGAACGATGGCAGTCCATCCCCAACCTAGATTTTTTTCTAAACTCATGCCCGTGAAGTCTAGCCAGCGCTGATTGTAGTAATCAATAAAACCATCGGGGGTACCCGTCCATACCATCTGGGGCATTGTGTCGGCGAGGAAGCGATATTGTTGCAAGAGCAGGCGCATTTCTTCTTCGGCGCGTTTGCGATCGCTAATATCGGTGACAGCACCGATATAGCCTTTAATTTCTCCGTCTTCCCCGCGTTCGGCTTGGGCTTGTGCCAAACACCAAACTATCTCACCATCAGGACGAATAATCCGAAATTCGTTTTGCAAGGGGATTTGCTCGTTAATTAAACGCTGCCATGAAGCAAACGCCTGACTTCGATCTTCTGGATGAATGTTTTGCACCCATCCATCTCCTAAAGATTCTGCTGCACTCAGTCCGCTAATTTCGCTCCAGCGAGGATTTGTATAGAGGGTAGCGCCTTGAGCATCGGAATGGAAGATCCCGACTGGCAAGAGTTGGGCTAGGTTTTGGTAACGGGCTTCGCTTTCGCGCAAGGCAACTTCTGCGTCTTTTCGTTCGGTAATATCGCGTCCCACCGCATAAAGAAAGCCATCAGTGAAGATAGAATTCCAGGATAACCATTTGTACGAGCCATCTTTAGCCCGATAGCGGTTTTCCAGTTGAACAACGGATAGGTGTTCCTCGACTTGCTGTCTAATGGCGGCTTGGGTTTTATGATAATCGTCTGGGTGAACCAAACTCAAAAAGGGCAAGGCTGTCAGTTCTTCTGTTGAGTAGCCCAGCAGCTTTTGGGCAGCAGGGTTGACGCGCCGGAAATACCCATCGTGACTGGCGATAACGACTAGCTCTTGCGACAGTTGCAAGAAACAGTCGAGTTGATGTTGCAGGTGTTGCACCTCTGCTAGGGTAGTTTGCAGGAGTGCGGTTGCGCGTTCCTGTTCTCGATTTTCTGGGGTTTCTGTGCTAGAGGGTGTGGGAGGAGGGGGCGCGATCTCCCGTCCTTTGACAATGAGGACAGTGACGTTTCCCTGGCGATCGCGCACGGACTTAATCGACAATTCAAAGACTAAACTTTCCTGGGGCGTTTTGCCCAGAACCATTTGCAGACTAACGCTTTCTTGGTGGTTGGCAATGGCGATCGCGCTTTGGAGTTGCACTTGTGCTTCCAGAGAATCAATCCAGGGATAAACTTGCCAAATGGGATAGCCGATAATGGATTCTAAGGGTCGATCGGCTAAACACGATGTTGCCTGATTTGCCTATAAGATCGTGCCATCAGGGGACAATACGTTCATCCATTCAAAGGTTTGAGTGCAGCTTGCCAGTCTTTGTTGCTCTTGCCTATACCAAGTCTCCCAAACGGTTTGGGATGGATTGTTGCGTACCATAGAAATTTTGGGGGTAGTTAAAGACGAACTGAGGAGATCGAGGCTGATGGCGTTAATTCAAATGTTGCAGCCTGCTGAACCAGGGAAGTTTACCTGTTTGGCATTCAAACGCTGAATCCATCGCTGCGGCGATGCTGGACTTGTCTTTGGGAAACTGTGCTAGCGCCTGGGAGGTTAGTGAATAGATGGGTAGACTTCTACTTCAAGCGCAGATTCAAGGCGATCGAATCGATTGAGGGACTAAAAGTAACCTTTACTTGCCAAAAGAAGTGATGGGAGAGGGAAATTGAATGCTTAATCTCCTCACCCAACTTTCTTCAGTCAAAAATGTAATCTTTAGTAGTAAAGTCAGGCTGTTTTGTACCGAGTTATTTCTGTAAATTGTGCCATATTTAGGCTCAAAACAGATACAAAATTTTCGAGTTCTAAGGGCACCGATTGGGGTTAAGGTTGTATAGCAAGGTCTTGGCTAATTGCGCGATCGCGCTCCAGTCTTGCTGTTTGACTAAGGTAGGGGGAAATAAATCGCTCGATAAGCCCACAGCAGTAGCTCCAGCAGCGATCAACTCCGGTGCATTGCCAAGCGTTACCCCCCCTGTGGGAATTAAAGGAATTTGCCCTAAAGGCCCTCTGAGCGCCCTGAGATACTGAATTCCACCCACAGCTTGAATGGGAAACACCTTGACGCAGCTTGCTCCGGCTTGCCAAGCGGTGACAATTTCCGTGGGGGTTAAGGCACCGGGAACGATGGGAATTCCAGCGCTGACGGCTGCTTGAATTAAGACCGGATCGGTATGGGGAGTAAACAGGAATTGCGCGCCCGCCTCAACCGCCGCTTGCAAGTCTGCTTGGGTCAGTAAAGTTCCTGCACCGATCCAACAGTGGGGAAGTTGCGATCGCAATTTTGTAACCAGTTGTGCGGGTTGGGTGCTATTCCAGGTAATTTCAATTAACTGCATCCCCCCTGCGGCTACCGCCTTCGCCATGTCTAGACCCAGTTCTTGATGGGGGGAGCGAATCACAGCGATCGCTTTTTGCTGTTGCAGACCATTAAACCAAGCCTCGCTCATGGTTGTGCGAGATTCGGCGAACGACCAAATAAACCCGTCATTAACCGCAAAGCCAAATAGCGAGCGCTTTGGAGGGTATGCAGCATCCACAACCCACAGCGGCGCATGGCCACCACCGGAACGAATGTATTAGAAAAGGTGCGGTCTAAGAAATCTGTAAAGCCCAAAATGGCGAGGTTTTCCCGCTTGCGCCATCGTTCGTAGCGCCCAAGCACCTGGATCGTGCCAATCTCTTCGCCCTGTTGTTGGGCTTGGGCGAGCGTTTGTGCCAAAACTGCCGCATCGCGAATGCCCATATTCAACCCCTGGCCGCCAACGGGGTGACAGCAATGGGCCGCATCCCCAACTAGGGCTAAATGGGGGAGGACATAGCGATCGCTCTGCATTAACTGGACTGGAAACACGGCGCGGGGGGCATCGAGTTCTAAACGTCCCAATAGCCCGCCCGTACGCTCCTCTAACAGGGCTAAAAAGGCTTTTTCGTCTAAATTTTGCAACGCTTTCGCCTCGGCGTGGGGAGCCGTCCAGACCACCTGATAGCGATTGCCCGGTAAAGGGAGAACGCCCATCGGGCCGCTCGGCCAGAAGCGTTCGTAAGCCGTATCAGGATGGGGATCTGTCGGGCGAATGGTGGTTGCAACGCAAGATTGCCAATATTTCCAGCCGTGGGTTTTAATGCCAGCCAACTCGCGCACGCGCGATCGCGATCCATCGGCGGCCACCACCAGGCGAGATTGAACCGTGACGGAGCGCGATCCGCCCGGTGCCTCTAAGGTTAACTGAAGGCTCGCCCCGCTTTCGCAATAGTCCACGGTTTCCACCTGAGCCGGACAGAGCCAAGTCACATGAGAACAGCCCTCTAGCGCCTCGTACAGCGCCGACAGCAGCACCCGATGTTCCCCAACATATCCCAGGGCCTCGGTGCCCAAATCCTCCAACGAGAAGCGCACAAAGCGGGAATAGTCGGCATCGGAGAGGCGAATTTGCTTAAAGGTGTTGATTTGCGGGAGAATGGTTTCCCAAAGTCCTAACCCTTGGAAGATGCGCCCGGACATTAAGGAGAGGGCATAAGCTTGACGTTTTGCGATCGCTTGTTCTTGGGGTTGTGCTTCAATTAATACCACCTGCAAGCCTGAATCTTTGAGCGCGCAGGCGAGCGTCGCCCCAACAATCCCCGCCCCCACAATTGCAACATCTGCCGTATATTCAGATTGAACTTCGGGAAACCGTGCCATATAAAGACTCAAAATCAACCCAATGAAGAACCTGCCTTTTATTGTGCCGCGAATGGCTAGGGCTATCAAGTTTGGGAGAAAATTTCTAGCCAGAGGGTCCAGATCGGGTTAAAACTGGGGTGTAACCCTTCATCATTGGTTTGAAAGGAGCCATTGGGTGCGATCGGTGAAAAAAGTGAGACTGGGAGCTAAAATGCATCGCGCGATCGCCTCTGTTTTCCACATTCAACCCCAATCTGCAACAGTAGACTATCCGAGCTGGCGGCGCAGCTTTATGCGAAACCGCCTGAAACTGGGGTTATGGCTGGCTTTAATCTCATTTTTAACCTTTACGCTCTTAGAACTGAGCAATCTGATTTTTAATCGGGAGGCGTTTCAAGGTACCTGGCTGCGATCGCAAATTGCAGTAGAATTCAGTTTAATTTTATGCTTGCTGCTCATGCACTCTCGGCTTGGGCATCAACGACCGGGTTTAGTCCTTCTTGGCTTTTCTTGGTCGGTGATGTTGATTCCTATGCATGTTCGGGCAGTATTAACCCAAGCCTTAGAACCCGATTTAATTGTCTGGCCGCTGGCATTGTTTGGTCAAGCCACTTTACTTCCGGTTTGTTGGTCGTTACATCTGATTTCTCAGTTGGGTTTGGTTGGCTACTTTGTAGGGTTAAGCCTAGTACGCGGGTTTCCCATTCAAATGTCTGCGGTTTGGCTAACTCCGGCAGTTTTAACCCTTTATTTGCTTTGGATTTTTACGATTTGCAACCTGTCGGTGTATCTTTACGAACGGGTTCAACAAGCCGAATTTAAAGCCCGTCGCCAGTTAGAGCAAGCTTACGACAAACTGGCTGCCGAACAGCAGCGATCGGAGCAGTTGTTGCTGAATATTTTACCGTCTTCGATTGCCGAACGCCTGAAATACGAACCCACAACCATTGCCGATAGTTTTGCGGAGGTGTCGGTGCTGTTTGCTGATATTGTGGGTTTTACAGCTTTGAGCGATCGCATCTCGCCGCCGGAGTTGGTGCAATTGCTCAATCAAATTTTCTCGCGTTTTGACCAGTTAGCCGAGCAACATCAACTAGAGAAGATTAAAACCATTGGCGATGCTTACATGGTTGTGTCAGGGTTGCCAGAACCTAAGAGCGATCATGCTGATGCGATCGCCTCGATGGCTTTAGATATGCAAGCCTCCTTAGATGAGTTTAACGCCCAAGTGCAACAAGATTTTCGCATTCGGATCGGCATTGCCACAGGGCCGGTGATTGCAGGCGTGATTGGAATTAAAAAATTCATCTACGATCTATGGGGCGATACTGTCAATATGGCCAGCCGCATGGAGTCTCAAGGTATTGCAGGTCGCATTCAAGTGACGGAAGCCACCTATAATCGCCTTAAGTCTAAATATATCTTTGAGTCGCGAGGGTCAATTCAAATTAAAGGCAAAGGCGCGATGTTAACTTACTTGTTAGTTGGGAAAAAGGGTTGAAGAAGAGGATGGGGGGATGGGGGGAAGAAGGGAATTAGGAATTAGGAGTTGGGGGTTGGGGGAAGAGGGGAATTAGGAGTTGGGGGTTGGGGTAGAAGAGATAGAAAAACTTGCTAATTAACTACCAGCTCAGCACTCTTGAATCCCCCCATCCTCTTCCCCACTCAGCACTTAGCACTTTACACTCAGCACTCTTGAATCCCCCCACCCTCTTTCCACTCAGCACTCAGCACTCAGCACTTTGCACTCTTTATGCCGTTAGACTTAATTATTTTAATTGCAGCGATCGCGATCGCCTGGTTAGTCTTCACTGCTTTAATCAAGG
>JAAHGE010000820.1 GCA_010672635.1 Desertifilum sp. SIO1I2
CTCCACCATCGTTCTAAATTTCAAGCACGCAAAGGGCTTGAAATTTAGAACGATGGTGGAGAATGCGGACGAAGTGTTATTGGAGATGATGGCGAAATCTCCTCAGATGCGCCAAGAATATGAGGATAACTTTAAGCTGAAGCATGACCCGCGAATTACCTGGATTGGTAAATTTCTGCGGGTTACGAGTTTAGATGAGTTTCCCCAGTTTTGGAACGTGCTGATGGGTGATATGAGTGTAGTTGGGCCCCGTCCCCTAGTCGCTGAGGAATTGCCCAAATACGGTAGCCATATTGATAAGATCCTGACCATTCGACCCGGAATTACGGGTTTATGGCAGGTGTCCGGGCGTAATGACATTCCCTATCCTCGGAGAGTCCAGATTGATTTGTACTATGTCAACTTCCGTAACATCTGGATGGATCTATGGATCGTCATAAAAACGATTGGTGTTATTGTCTTCCCCAAAAATAACGGAGCCTACTAACTCCTTCAGGATACGGAGCAGTGCAATTGAGATTTCAGGCTGAGTTCTCAGAAAAGGTCGGAATTCTGAGGACTCAGTTTTTGCGTGGGAATTTCCTCATGATTCTTTGCACGGGATCTATGAACTCTTGATACTCAATAGGGAGAGTTTCGAGTTAACTTAGGGAAGACTTAAATGGTTGCCTCCGTCTGCGGCAGGAATTTCTCCTTCTTTTGAGCAGATGCAAGCAGGATTTTACTGCCTGAGTTGCGAAGTAAGTCAAAACTGGGAGCATTTACCCCCTGCTGAGAACATATTATGGGCAATAAGGAACATCAAGTATGACCCAACGCAAACGCGCACTAATTACTGGTATTACCGGTCAAGATGGCTCTTATCTGAGCGAATTTTTGTTAGAGCAAGGGTATGAAGTTCACGGGCTGATTCGGCGAACCTCAACGTTTAACACCGATCGCATTGACCATATCTATGTAGACCCTCACAACCCCCAAGCGCGGCTTTTCCTCCATTATGGCGATTTGACCGATGGCACGACCTTGCGGCGCATTTTAGAAGAGGTGAAGCCGGTAGAAATCTATAACCTCGGCGCGCAGTCTCACGTTCGGGTGAGTTTTGACTCGCCAGAATATACGGTAGATTCGGTGGGGATGGGCACGTTGCGGTTACTAGAAGCAATTCGCGACTACCAACAGCGTACGGGGATTGAAGTGCGCTTTTACCAAGCTGGATCTTCAGAGATGTTTGGTAAGGTTCAAGAGGTGCCCCAAACGGAAACGACGCCGTTTTATCCTCGCAGTCCCTATGCTTGCGCTAAGGTTTATGCTCACTGGCAGACGGTGAATTATCGCGAGTCTTATAATTTATTTGCTTGCAATGGCATTTTGTTTAACCACGAGTCGCCGCGCCGGGGCGAGACGTTTGTGACGCGCAAGATTACCCGCGCGATCGCTCGCATTGTTGCAGGAACCCAGAAAAAGATTTATCTGGGCAATTTAGACTCTAAGCGAGATTGGGGCTACGCTAAGGATTACGTCCGGGCAATGTGGCTGATGTTACAGCAAGAACAGCCTGATGATTACGTGATTGCGACGGGCGAAACTCATGCGATTACCGAGTTTCTCGATTTGGCGTTTACCCATGTCAATCTAGACTGGCACGATTATGTCGAGTTTGACGAACGCTATTTAAGACCCGCAGAAGTTGATTTATTAATTGGCGATCCGGCGAAGGCGAAGAAGCAACTGGGATGGGAACCCTCTGTGACGTTTGAGGAATTAGTCCATTTAATGGTAGATGCCGATTTACAAGCCCTAGGCTTGGCTTCGCCGAATGGGGATGGCTCAACCTCCTTGGATAATGCCTATATCCGTCATAATGTCGGTAGCATGGTCGATTAATAGTTGGTGGGACTCGATGCAAGGCTTTTCCCATTGCGTAAAGCTTTGGATCTCGTACCTTGGTTTTGAGCAAGAGCCTTTTGACAGACTCCCTGCTCAGAACCCGATGGCATGGAGGGTATTAACAGATGGTACGGTTAGAA
>JAAHGE010000821.1 GCA_010672635.1 Desertifilum sp. SIO1I2
TAAGAGATCTTCCCCTACTGTGCCATTGGTGGGCGATCGGCTTACGTCTGGTTTGTTCTGAAGTATTTGCTGGGCTATCCCAAGGTTCGCAACTATGACGGCTCATGGAATGAGTGGAGCCGTTTGCCAAATGTACCGATCGAAAGGTAATTGGTCTGTGAATTGATTGGAGATTTACGGCTCATCACATTGAACTGTTGCTTGTACGAGAGATGAAATTGCAGCTTCAATTCTTTGCCATCCAGATGCGGAACTGAAATCAATTCCTAAAAACGTTGGATTCACTTTGGCTCGCAAGACCAAGTAAACAATTCCCGCAATTAAAATGGCACTCATGGCAGGAATATCTTTATCCGATGGAAAGGGATGTTTTTGGCTCAGAAACTTCAAACTATCGATTGCCATTCGATCGCGCACCTGAGCTAATTCCTGGGTTAACTCGTTCCCTTCTAACAGTTCCCATCGCAAAATCTCTTGGGTAATGGTTCGCTGTTGCAAATCCCGTAAAAAGCGGACAAGCAATACCTCCATCCATTCGTCTAACGATTCTGCTTGAACGCTGGATGCCTCTCCAAACAGTTCTTCAACCGTTAGCCAGTAGTTGCCCTCCTGTCCAAAGGTTTTCAACAGGGTAGGCAGATTCTCAAAGTACCGATAAATCAAAACCTTATCTACACCTGCTTCACGGGCGATCGCATTTACCCCTAGCTGCTGAAATCCTGACTCTGCTAGCAATTCACCAACGGCTGCCAGAATTTTCGCTTTCGTTTGTTCTTTGTCCCGTGCCATGAATGTTTCCTAACCCACTTGTCACCATCCGGTGACTATGATAACTTGTCACTGGGTGGTGACTTTGGGAGAAAGTAAATGCAGACGATTTGCTTTGAGACAGAAGTTTACTCGTTTCACATTGACTTCATTGGGCACGTAAATAATACTGTCTATGTTCAATGGATGGAAATTGGACGAACTAAACTGCTGGAGGCGATCGGGATGCCAACACACGAGATCTTTCACCAGGGCTTTGTCCCGGTGTTAGTGCAAACGAATATCACCTATAAATCGCCGCTTTATCTAGGCGATCGCGTTCAAATAGAAATGTGGCTTTCTGAATTGCGAAATGCTTCCGCCATAATGCAATTTCGCTTTGCCAACACTCAAGGAACCTTAGCCGCAGAAGGATGGCAAAAAGGGTTGTTTGCCGATCGAGAAACGATGCGCCCAAGACGGTTAGGGACTGAGGAACGAGCATTATTTTTACCTTATATCCACTCTACAGATGCTAGTCAACCCAAGAATGCTTTGGCATGAATTCACCAAGCTATCTAACTTAGAGAGCTAAACATATGAACGCTAAGGTCAGTGCCGAGTCCGTTCTGAAGCTAGTTCTGATTGCCAGCATTATTTCTACTGCCATTCACTTTACTGATAATTACCGATTTATTGAAGATTATCCTCAACCTACCTGGATTACGGCTCCATCCATTTCAGCCAGGGATGACTTTTCGTATCAAAGCGAGCCTGGGTACTGGGATGAGGATACTGGCTGGTTTGCGATCGCCATTGACTTTGTAAAGATAGTTCTTTACTTTGTAAATAGATAGAGCGCAAACTATGGCACGAAAAACTCAAACTCAAGAAACGGCTGTACGGACACGACGGGCGATCGTGCAGCTATTGAAGCAGGAAGGGCGTTTAGATGCAGAAACCCTCGCCACTCATCTAGGGCTTACGGCAATGGCAGTGCGGCAGCATCTCTACGCCCTGCAAGATGAACAGTTGGTCACGTATCAAGAAGAATCGCGTCCAATGGGACGACCTGCCAAGCTATGGCAGTTGACTGCCGCTGCCGATCGCTTCTTTCCCGATGGGTATGCAGAACTGACATTAAGCTTGCTGAATTCTGTCAAACAAGCGTTTGGTGAGGCAGGGTTAGATCGTCTGCTAGAAGTGCGTTCTCAACAACAGCTTGAGAGTTACAACCAGCAGATGAAAGGCAAGCGATCGCTCAAGCGTTGCTTGAGCA
>JAAHGE010000822.1 GCA_010672635.1 Desertifilum sp. SIO1I2
AAGAATTTTTCCCCCTGCTGAGTGCTAAGTCTAGACACAGAACTCAGCACGCTGCAGGGGGAAAAATTCTTGCAATCCTGGGTTTAGCTTAGGATGAGAGAGGCTCAGTTGGTATAAGGATAAGATTGGTGATTCGAGGAACGACGCGACTTTTAGGGGTAATTGGCTATCCGGTGAAGCATTCACTATCGCCAGTGATGCATAATGCGGCGATCGCGCATTTGGGGGTAGATTATGTTTATCTGCCGTTTCCCATTCAACCGGAAAACTTAGAGACTGCGATCGCGGGATTTCAAGCCATCGATCTGGTGGGATTTAGCATTACCATTCCCCATAAACAGGCCATTATCCCCCTTTTATCCGAGATTACCCCCATTGCTCAGGCTGTAGGAGCCGTGAATACCGTTTGGCGAACCGAGACGGGGTGGAAAGGAACCAATACAGATGTTGCAGGGTTTGTGGCACCCTTAGCGAGTTTAAACCAAGATTGGACTCAAGCCCGTGCTGTCATTTTAGGGAACGGAGGCGCAGCGCGGGCCGTTGTGGCGGGATGTCTTCAGTTAGGGTTTGCTCAAATTCAGGTTGTTGGGCGAAATTGGCAGAAATTAGAGGCATTTCAAGCCAGTTGGGGGACGCAGACTGTGCAAATTCACTCCTGGGAGAACTTGGCGCAACTCCTCCCCCAGGCGAGTTTGTTGGTAAATACCACACCCATCGGGATGCATCCTAATATTGCTGATTCTCCAGTTGAACTGGCAGTTTTGCAACACTTGCCAAAGGGTGCGATCGCCTACGATTTAATCTACACCCCAAAGCCGACCCGATTTTTGCAACAAGCCGCCCAATGTGGCGCAACCCCCATTGATGGATTAGAAATGTTAGTCCAACAAGGAGCAGAAGCATTACAGTTATGGTTAGGGCAACCCGTCCCCGTTGAGGTGATGCGTCAATCTTTAATTGAAGTGCTAGGAGACAAGCTTTAAGCCTGAACCGAGGGTGAGGGCGATCGCCAACACCCCCAATACAATGGATTTACCCCCTAGAGTCTACCCGAACTATGAGCGCTCACATCCTACTAGTCGAAGATGAACCTAGACTCGCTCGTTTCATTGAGTTAGAACTCGGTTATGAAGGGTACCAAGTTAGCGTAGCCAATGATGGTTTTACTGGGTTAACCCATGCCAGAGAATTGCAACCCGACTTAGCGATCCTCGACTGGATGCTTCCGGGGTTGTCTGGAGTGGAAATTTGTCGCAGGTTGCGGGCGACTGGCGATAAAGTCCCCGTGATTATATTAACGGCGAAAGATGAGATTGGCGATCGCGTTGCCGGGTTAGATGCTGGGGCGGATGATTACGTGGTTAAACCCTTCAGCATCGAAGAACTCTTAGCTAGAGTGCGGGCGCATTTACGACGCACCCAAGATGAAGAGTCAGAAACCCTGCAATTTATGGATATTGTCTTAAATCGACGTACCCGACAAGTGCATCGGTGCGATCGCCCCATCGATCTTACCGCCAAAGAATTTGACTTACTTGAATATCTCATGGCCCATCCCCAACAGGTCTTAACCCGCGACCAAATTTTAGAGAAAGTTTGGGGATACGATTTTATGGGCGATTCTAATATTATTGAAGTCTATATTCGCTATCTGCGGCTGAAACTGGAAGCCCAGGAAGAAAAACGCCTGATTCAAACCGTGCGCGGCGTGGGTTACGTATTGCGAGAATCTTAAATGCACAGTTCCAGCAATTTCACCTGGCTATCTCGTCCTTCTACCGCCAAAGCCCCAGCATAATTTTCCCCCAGATTTAAAGCCTGGAGCAACCACCGCTCCGGACTATCTCCGACAGTGCTGAGTAACTGGGCGGGTTCTGTGGGCAAAAGCGAGACTGTAAACTGATTGAGCGGTAGAGAAACGAGGGAGCCAGGGGAAAGTGTTGGAAGTGTACATTTAAGATGCTCGCAAGACGTAACCCACGCGGCGGACGGTGTGAAACAGGCGGGATCGAGAGAGCACACGT
>JAAHGE010000823.1 GCA_010672635.1 Desertifilum sp. SIO1I2
TCCCAGTTTTCCTTAATAATCTGATGGGCAGCTCGCAGATTATTAAGGAAAACTGGGGCAATTCAGTTAAAGAACGCCGTTTTTCCTTGGCATTAATGAAAGAGATTGCCCAAGAGTGTCATCTGTACGATGAGAACTCCAACTACCAATCATTCAAAACTTACCATGCCAAACAAAGAATCAAACTTTGAGCAAGGGTAGGTTAAGATTGTTGGGCTAAAAACTCGACTTTAGGAATAAGGGGGTCTTGGACGATACCAACGCCATGAAACCCCCAACGTTTCATTAAGTTACTAAGCTGGCTGTTGGGGATAGATTCCACCGCAAACTTGTTCGCCACTTCTCCAGCATGAGCATTCACATAGCTGAGGGCTTCAAAGTCCTCTCGGAATAACAGCAGATAGCCGGAGTCCGAGGGTTGAAGGTGCGCGACTAAATAGTTCCCATCCAGGCGAGAACGCAGCAGATAATAGATCATAGCAAGTGCAACCTCTAAAGTTCTGAGGGCTGAGAAAAACAGCAGAACGTTTTCCCCACAGCCTTTAAGCTACTTGAGATCCGACAGCTTAATGCGCGGATCGACAGCTTTAAGCATCAGATCGGCCAGCAAGTTGCCGATAATCAACATCAATGCCCCCATCATCAAGCTAGCCATCACCAGATAAAGGTCTTGAGCCGTAACGGCTTGGAGAATTAAGCGTCCGAGTCCGGGCCAGTTAAAGAAGTATTCCGCAATAAAAGCACCGCTGAGGAGACTGGCAAATTCAAACCCCAATAGGGTAATGAGGGGGTTAATAGCGTTGCGGAGGGCGTGAACGTAAATGACGCGGTTTTCCGGGAGTCCTTTAGCGCGGGCGGTGCGGATGTAGTCTTGGCGGAGAACGTCAAGCAGTTGACCGCGCGTAATTCGCTGCAACCCCGCAAAGCTGGTGATGCTGAGGGCGAGGGTGGGTAAAATCATGTGCCACCCAATATCAATGACTTGTCCTAGGGGGGTTAAGTCGGCGTGGTCGATACTGGTCATTCCCCCAACGGGAAGGTAGGGGGAGAGGTTTTGGGCAAGGAACAGGAGCAATAGGGCGGTGATGAAGCTGGGAAAGCCTTGTCCGGTGTAGCTGATGACGCTGAGAATTTGGTCAACTTTGCCGTTTTGGTGAATTGCTCCAAAAATGCCGAGGGGAATAGCGATCGCCCAAGTAATCATTAAAGAGGCGATCGCTAACAGCAAGGTATTGGGAATCCGCTCCCACAACAACGAGGCGACAGAGCGCTGATAGGAAAAACTTTCGCCAAAATCCCCCGCCGTGACAATTCGCCACAGCCACCGCCCGTATTGTTCGATTAACGGCCGATCCAAACCAAAACGCTGGCGTAACTCTTCAATCCGTTCCGGCGAAATTTGCGGGTTCTGGCGCAAAGCATCTAAATAATCGCCCGGAGCTAGTTGAATGATTGCAAAGCTCAACGCTGAGGCTAACAGCAGCGTCAGTAACGCTTGCATGAGGCGCTTGAGGATATACCACAAGGTTTCGCCCGTGAAGGCGGCAGCAAACCGGGCTTTGAGGGCTTCCCAGCGCCGCTGGGAGGATGAGGATTTTGCAGCAGTCATGGGTCTAGCAGTGCCTATTGTTCGATCGGTGGAGGAGCGGTGTTTCTAGATTAGCGAAAATTAATATTCAATGAGGCTGATAATGGGGACATCGGGTAAGCGATCGCGCCCTTTAAGTTCGGTTAGCTCAATCACAAAGGCAAAACCCGCTAACTCCCCTTGGCTTTGCTCGACTAATTGCCCCGTAGCAGCAGCCGTTCCCCCCGTCGCAATCAAATCATCCACAATTAACACTCGACTGCCGGGTGCGATCGCATCTTGGTGTAATTGCAAGCGATCCGTTCCATACTCCAAGTCATACTCTACCGTATGCACCGCCGCCGGGAGCTTGCCCATTTTTCGCACGGGAATAAAGCCGCACCCCATTTGACAAGCCAGCGCCGTCCCAAAAATAAATCCCCGCGACTCCATGCC
>JAAHGE010000824.1 GCA_010672635.1 Desertifilum sp. SIO1I2
TGGCTTGTATCTCATTAACTGGGGTGAGATACAAGCCAGTTTAACGTCTACTTTCCCCCAGTTGACTGACAATCAAGATAGGCGCGTAGGTTGGGTTGAGGTACGAAACCCAACAAAACCCTGGCTTCCAGCAGTTTCGTCAGTCATCTTGAAAGACTTCCATCGTCAGCCTTCCTCAATCCAGAATAGCCGCCGCATCCCCCAGTCAAAATAGTCCAAAACTTCTCTAGCATTCAGCATAGAGCGCTTTTGGCTGGCTTATGTATGATTAGATACTAATTTTTCTCAGTCTCAGAGTGTTACGTTTGAATGATAACTCAGTTATCTTAGTATTACAGAGATTATCGGAGGTTGCGTATCCCTTCGCAATCAAGACAGGTCGTTCCTCCGCAGTCGCCGCCTAAAAACCTCTATACGAGTACAAATCTATGTTAGAGCCTGGAACCATTGTCCACCAACACTATAAGATTATTCAACGTCTTGGGGAGTCAAAGGGAAAAGGGGTGGAAACTTACCTTGCTAAAAATCTTAAACTATCTCCGCCCGATCGATGTGTAATTAAGCGATTGATTTTGCTCCACGGATATGAGCAACGAAAAACGGTACGACGCTTATTTTTAAAAGAAGTTGAGGTGCTTAAAAATTTAGGACAGCATCCCCAAATTCCTAAACTTATTGATTTTTTTGAAGAAAATCAGGATTCATTTTTAGTTCTTGAATATATTAAAGGACATGAATTAGTCCAAGAGCTATCACCCAAAAAAATCTGGCCAGAAGTTCAAGTCATGAAACTGCTTAATGAGGTTCTTCAGGTCTTGAGTTTTGTTCACGATAGTCAAATTATACATCGCGATATTAAACCTGAAAACTTAATTAGACAAACCCCTGAAAATTTGCTTTGTTTAATTGATTTTGGCTCTGTTAAAGAAGTGACAACGAGTATTACTAATGAACAAGGAGAGATTATTTCAACAGTACGTATCGGTACCTGGGGTTATATGCCAAAAGAGCAAGCCAGCGGTACCCCCTACTTTAGTAGCGATTTATATGCGGTGGGGATGATTGCAGTTCAAGCTTTAACGGGTTTGCATCCCCTAGATTTACATCCTCATCCCCGAACTCTAGAAATAATGTGGCGAGAACGTGCTAAAGTTAGCGAAAAATTTGCTAATTTTATTGATAAAATGATTCGTTTCGACTTTCGTCATCGCTATCGATCTGCGCGGGAAGCATTGCAAGATTTATCAGCTTTGAGCTAATTACAATTATAGTATCATAATGAAACGAAAAATACTTCAAGGGCGCTATCTATATCATATTTTTGAAGAAATTGGTTCGGGTGGAGCAAGTATTGTTTACAAGGCAAGTTATGAGGACAGGGATTCAAACACACAAATTTGTGCTATCAAAAAGCTAAAAAATAATCCCGCTTGTAATCATAGCGAACCCTTGCCTCCCGAAGAAATAGAAAAACGCTTCAGACTAGAGATTAAGGCACTCAAAAAGTTAGCTGAAAATCAACAAATACCCAATTTGATTGATTGCTTCAAGACGCCTAATCATTTTTATATTGTTTTAGAATTTATTGAAGGAATTGTTCTGAGTGAAGATTTAATACCAGAACAACCGTGGGATGAAATCGAGACAGTTCTTTTTCTGGAAGATACCTTAAAGACATTAAGCTGCATTCATCAATTAAATCTCATTCATCGAGATATTAATCCTAATAATATTATTAAACGAAAAAAAGATAATAAAATGGTGGTTATTGACTTTGGGTATGTTTATACAGTCAATAAACCCGATCAATGTTCGCTTCCAATACCCAGAAATACAGTCAGAATTCAAGTTCCTGGTTATACCCCTAGTGAAGTTATTCATGGTCAACCTCAAATCAGTAGCGATATCTATTCCATTGGAACCATTGCCATTCAAGCTTTGACGGGGATGACGATAGAACAAGTCAAAAAAGAAAGAGAGCAAAATAACAATGAGCTTATTTTACGTCGCTTATTGCCA
>JAAHGE010000825.1 GCA_010672635.1 Desertifilum sp. SIO1I2
GTTAATGGGAATTGTTTTAGCGATCGCGCGTTGGGTAGATGGCGATTTAATTAGCCTCGCTTGGGGACTTCATGCGGGATGGGTGTGGGCGATCGCCACTTTAGACACTGCCAAAGTCTTAGACTATACGCCAAAAGCCCCCCGTTGGCTAGTGGGTTTTAACGAAAAACCGCTGGCTGGCTTGATGGCAATTAGCTTGCTAGCTATGTTTGCGCTAGGAGGCTTATTCAAGATTAATCTGACGCACGGCTTCTAGAACCTCTGCTTCGCTCATTCCCGGTAGAATTTCCGGTTCGTAAAGCAGAGAAATCACCGCTCGATCGAGTTGAGTATAGTCGGTGGTATCCGTCCATCCCTCGTAAAAGATACTGTCTTGATAGCGCCAGGAATCTCGCATTAAGCCCAAAGATTGGGTGATTTCTTCGCGGATCAGGTGGCTGCGTTCGGTTTGGGTAATCTCAACCGTAGAGATTAAAACGATGGCGCGGTGAATTTGACGATCTTCCCACCAAGCCCAGAAAAAACCATAGTTTCCGGGTATCGCGTCGGGGAGATAGTCGCGAAACTGTTCGGGCGGAACCAAATAAACCTTAAGATTGGGGCGATCTTTAACGAGGTGAATGCCTTGAGTCAGTTCGTTGAGTTCTGCAATCACGATGGCGATCGCATCTAAATCTGCGGCGGTTGGCGATCCAAACACGCCAACTCGAATTTCTCCTTGCCATTTTTTGACGGTGCGATCGCGACCATTGTATTCTGAACCCAATCCTACTTCCAAAAAGTAACTCACTTCCTCCAGGCTATAGTGGCGACGCCTTTGAGTTTGAGGGGGAACCCTGAGAAAGTACAGCACGCCTGTCACAACGAGAATGCTGAAGATAAAGGTGGCGATCGCGCCTTGAGTTAAAGATTTTCGGTATTTTCTGGGAGGGAAGTGTCGCAAGAATCTCATCGGATCGTCCCTACTGAGTTGACTTTATCGTCAATCTTAGCAGGCTCTTGCCCGGATTCCCCTACAAGTCCGTTAAAATCTCAACTGAACGGTGCTAAATTTGAGATAAAGAGAAAATGCGACACTCTTTTAAGTAAATATCATCATTTAGCTTCGTAACTTCCGGTACATTATCAATCAAATTATATTGCACCGTTCCCGCATAAATTGCCAGTGCCACATTGAGAATATCTAAAAAGTTAAGCAACCATTGACCTTTAGATTCTGGCAGATCCTTGTAATACTCTAATAAGTCCGTAACCCGCTTCTCTAAATGGACTTGAGCCGAGGGGCAAATTAAAATCAGTTTGACTAAAAGCAAAACAAAAGACAGGGGATTGCCTTGAGAAATCAACTGAATAAATAAATCGGAAGGCTTATTCTTGGTTTCCATAATTAGAAAATCGATCGCCCGATTGCAAGTTCTGAGTAGTAAATTAGATTTGAGAGCTTGCGCCTCTTGCTCGACATAGAGGCAATCTATTTTACTAGCTAGCTTGCCATCAATGAGTTGAATAATCTGGGGTTGCGTGACTGAAAATTTTAAATATTTTCTGAGACTTTGCTTAAATTCTTTATAGGTTTGCTGTTGCGTTTGTTGAACAAAAATATTGGCAATATTAGCGTAACTAAACTGTCCTTGTCTAACCAGTAGCTTTTTAACCCATTTCAGCAAATTATCGGAGAGTTGAGTGGGATTTGTTGCAGGTTCTGTATGCAACTTAGAAGAATGGGTTCGCGCTGTATATAAAGCCAGATTAAACTTAAATTGATCCTTTAAGATTTTTGCTCGAATTCGAGCCGCACAGCGTTGCTCTACAGAATTATTTAAATCTAGTGCTTGGCTCATCAAAAAATAAGAGCTATAACGCTGTACCCACTTGTGCGAGTAGGCTTCGTCAAATTTAGTTACATAGAGTAGGAGTTCTTGATAGTCAGAACTTGTCACAAAATTATTCAGCCAAACCCGAAGGCGATTAACCTGAGTAGACTGAAAACTAGAGGGATGAGGAAGTTGCTTAAATA
>JAAHGE010000826.1 GCA_010672635.1 Desertifilum sp. SIO1I2
CTTTGACGAGCTGATTAAGCTGTTCGTCGAAGTCATTTGCATTCAAGTTGTTCATGTAGCTCAACACGGTTGGGTTGTCGAGACCTTGAATGGTGACATTGGTACGCTGGGATATTGCTTTAGGCGCAACCACAGGTTCAGAAACTCTGGTGTAGCCGTCTAGTTTATTGACATCAAACCCCATGTCTACCACAGAGTTCCGCAGGACGGTGATTTGCTGTCCCTGATCCAGGGTTTTGAGGGTTTCTAAGACAGCCGTGGCATTGGCTGAAAGCTTATAGCCTGTGGGAATGGGTGCAACAATGCCTTCTTCCATCCATTTTCCAAGCTGATGCCAAAATCCCAGCTTAATATTCGGCGACCAGGTGGCATAAATGCGGCAAATAGGGGTATCTGCATGATTCGCCAGATCGCACATCACCTGAGTCTGCTCCTCAAAGGTCATCTGTTTAATCTGGTTCAGGGTTGCTTCAGCAAATTGCATACTGGCTGCGCCTGGAGCCGCAACCGTAACCGTTTTGCCCATTTCCAGGAAGGCAAACCACGTCCATGCAAGCTGGTCTTCGGCACTCAACTGGTTGAAGCGTGCGGTTAGTGCAGGAACGGCATCAGCCGACAAGGTTCCAGGGAAAATACCGCGAGCGGAATCAATCGTAATTGCCATAAGGAAGTCTACCTCGTTGAGTTTTCAGCAAACTGACAGTGAAGCAAAACATCTTTGCGGTGTCGTTTTGTTCTATGTCTTAAAACTATCACATTTTGTTAAAAAAATTAAAGTTTCTTGTAGTTTTATTGCTTTTTCATTCTCGTAAGATACCCCTGTCCCTCATTTTTTGTCCGTCATCAGCATTGAAAAAAAGCGGTGGCTCTACACTCATGGGTAGTTCCACCAGCTAACAAGTCGCTGCAACGAACAGCCTGGAGAGAGTCTGTGAGAAACAAGCCGGATCTGCCGCCGTTGAGCTTCACCGTTATACTGCTCACTTCACTCCAATTTCATCATTCACCGCTCAAGATTTATTAATTACATCCGATCGCGAATTAGTTGTTGCTCTTGCGATCCTCCCTCTGGCAACTGACTGGAGCGGCGTCTAGCTTGCTGCGACAGGATGCCGTACTTTGGGGCAAACACCATAGTTAAGACAAAGATAAGTGTCAAAAGTACAACAATACTGCCACCTGTCGAGATGTCGAAGTGGTAGCTAAGATAAGTACCCATTACACAGGAGAACACGCTATTAGCAACAGCAATCCACAGCATTCGATCAAAGCGATCGGTAAGCAAATAGGCTATCGCTCCCGGTGTCACGAGCATGGCAATCACCAGGATGATTCCTGCCGTTTGCAGCGCTGTCACGATGGTCAGTGCCAAGACTGATAGCAATGTGTAATACATGAATTGGGTATTGAGACCGATCGCCTTAGCATGATTCGGATCAAAGCAAAATAACAAAAGATCCTTGCGTCGCAACAAAATGATCGCCAGGGTAATGATGCCTGCAATCAGGGTTTGAATGATATCTCCCTGGGAAATACCCAAGACATTACCAAATAAAATGTGAAACAGGTCGATATTACTGGGTGTCTTCGTCACCAGCACCAGCCCCAGGGCAAAAAATCCGGTAAACACTACCCCAATCACCGCATCTTCCTTCAGGCGGGTTTTCGATTTGATATAGCCGATCGCCACAACAGAACCAAAGCCGAACAAAAACGCACCCACGGCAAAGGGAATCCCTAACGCATAGGCCACGACTACTCCCGGCACCACGGAGTGAGAAACGGCATCACCCATCAAAGACCAACCTTTGAGGGTGATATAGCAAGATAACACCGCGCAAACTAACCCAACAAAGGCACTTACCCAGATAGCTTGTACTAAAAAAGGGTATTGCAAAGGTTCAATCAACCAATTCCAACCAGGAATGGCTGCAATCAAAACATTCATGCGTCTAACTCCGATGATGGGGACAGGTGCTGAGGTGCAGGTTGCTGCATCCCTTGAAA
>JAAHGE010000827.1 GCA_010672635.1 Desertifilum sp. SIO1I2
TGGTTGCTGTGTACGTGCAGCTCTGGGTACCCAAATAGTGATTAGACTGTTTCCATCAACCTTTGAGACTTGCACATCAGAGTTAGCACAAATTGGGACATTCAGCTTTTGTGGATTGTTATGAATATCCCAGAAGTTTTTCTGTGCGCCGTTGGGGTTTCGTACCCCAGAAATTACCAGCCTGCCCTTACTCTCACTTACACCAAGGACAATATAGCCGCCATCTGTATTTGCAAAGGCGGATACCGTTTCCCACAAATCTTTTGGTAATCCTCCATCGGCAGACTTGAACTCAATGTCTTGGTCTTCTCCAATATCTAGACCTTGTAGTAACCTTTCTATATCCATTTAATTATAAAAATAGTTAGTAGACATTCCATATACTAACAATCGCTTTCTTTCACGACCTTACGCTCGATGGTTTAGGAAAAGCGATCGCAAAAAGAATCTTGATAGAGTTAACAAGGGATTGAATGACCCCATGTTTTTAACCTAAATGCCAACTGCGATCGCCCCCTCAACCCCTTACTGCTCGTCGCGGTCTTGAACGCCCCTGACAATGCGGGAGAGTTCGCTCTTTTCATCCACTGCAATTCGGGAAGGCGAACCGCTAATAATGCGTTCGTAATTGCGGAAGGAGTCGCGAATTTCTGCCCCATTTTCGCTAATGGTGTATTCGCGAATGCCCTTATCGTGCCACGAACCGCGCATTTTAAAGACATTAATAGCCCGCGACATTTCACCTCGGATTTCCACATACTGCAACATCAAAATCGTATCGGTAATCGTTGAGATATGTGAGTCTGTTATGGAATGAGAACCCATAAACTGATCGGTAGTATTGGTGAAGAAACCGGTAATTTCCTCTTGTTTGGCGTAACCCGTCACCCCAATTACAAACTGGCGGAATGCGTTATTACTGACGCCTCTAGCCAATGCAGATAGAGAGTCAATCGCAATTCGGGACGGCTTAAACTCGTTGATTTCTGACTTAATAATTTGGAGGTGATCTTCAAGCCCTGCGGACTCCGGATAGGCGCAGAGAATCTTAAGCAATCCTTGACTTTCTAGATCCTCAAAATCAATCCCCCACGAGTAAGCATTGCGGAACAGTTGGGCGCGAGACTCCTCGTAGGCGAACAAGATAGCGCGATCGCCATTTTGGCAGCCATCTTGCAAAAACTTGCTGACCAACAGCGTTTTCCCCGTCCCTGTCGCCCCTGTCGCCAAAATAATCGAGTCTTTAAAGAATCCCCCTCCGCACATTTCATCGAGGGTTTTCACGCCAGACGACACCCGCACATTCGACGAACGTTGAGTCAATCGCATTGCGCCCAAGGGGAAGATATTAATCCCTTCATTCGTAATCGTAAAGGGATACTCCCCTTTCATGTGGGTCGTCCCCCGCAGTTTCAGAATCTCAATGGTTCGACGCCGCCGTTCCCCTTCTAAGACGTTGCGAACGATCACCACATTATCGGAGACAAACTCTTCCACCCCAAACCGCGCCACCGGGCCGTACTCCGCCTCCCGTTCCGTCGTCATAATAGTCGTTACGCCCACTTGTTTAAGGCGGGCTACCAAGCGGAAAATCTCGCGACGCACTACCGAAACCGCATCATATTGTTGAAATACCGCTGTTACCGAGTCTACCGAGACGCGCTTGGCTTTATACTTGCGAATCGCATACTGCAAGCGCTCGATCAACGCTGACAAGTCAAAGCTACCAACAATATCTTGACCTTCGGGATCGGGAGAAGCATCGAGAATAAACAGTTTACCTTGATTGACTAATCGCTGAAGATCCCAACCAAAACTATAGGCATTTTTAATAATATCTGTGGGAGACTCTTCAAAGGTCACGAAAACGCCAGGTTCGTCGAACTGGGTAATGCCATTGTAGAGAAACTGTACGGCTAGCAGGGTTTTACCGGTTCCAGAGGTACCGCTGACTAAGGTACTGCGTCCAACTGGGAGTCCGCCACAGATATTATTAAAAATGCCTA
>JAAHGE010000828.1 GCA_010672635.1 Desertifilum sp. SIO1I2
TCCTTTGAACGTCGGCGCACTCTACAAGCGATTGCAGAACAAAGGGGGGTAATTCGCCGTGAAGTAAAGCCGCCGGTAGCTTTTTTTGGCGTAATTCCTGAACCTGGTTTTCCATTAACGCCACAAGCGGCGAAATCACCAAGGTTAACCCCGTTTGTAACAAAGCCGGAAGCTGAAAGCAAATCGACTTCCCACCCCCAGTAGGCATCACAATTAAAGCATCGCGTTGGGCAAGTAAGGTGCGGACAATTTCGCCTTGGGGAGGACGAAAATCAGGATAGCCCCAAATGCGTTCAAAGGCTGCTTGAACTTCTGTAAAATCCATATCCCACCCTGAATGCTTCTTTCTTCAAGATTCCCAGAAAGCCCAAAACTTGTTCAACAGGAGTGGGATGTCAATTCAAAAATACCCTGTTCGGTACAGATGGCATCTAGAGGTTTATCCCACGCATCAACCGGTAATTGGGGTAAAAAGGCAAAATCAAACACAATCCCAATCGTGGGTTTATTTTGCCAGTCTGGAGACGCAAGGAGGCGATCGTAATATCCTCCACCGTAACCCAAACGGTAGCCCAGGCGATCGCACCCCACGCACGGAACTAGCAACAGATCCACCTGTTGCGGTTTTAAGAGGGTTAAATCGGCGTGCGGCTCAAAAATACCAAACATCCCCTGAATCAAGGCTTCTCCGGGCTTCCAGGCGTGCCACAGCAGCGATTTTTCCACGCATCGCGGAAATCCCCATCGCCCTCCATCGCCAAACAGGGGGCTGAGATCCGGTTCTTGGCGAGAACTGAAATAAGCCAACCGAGTTGTTGCAGCCGCAAACCCAGGAAACGCCTGTAAATGGGCGCAAATGCGATCGCTTTTTTCCCGCCAATCCCCCAGACTGAGAGACTGGCGAGTTTGCATCAACCTTCGCCGGAGTTGGCGTTTATCCATTTAGTGCGAATCAGCGTGTTGGCGATACCAGTCAATCGTATTTTTCAACCCCTGCTTAAACTCCACTTCTGCTTGAAAGCCAAACGCCTGTCTAGCGCGTTCCGTATCCAAGCAGCGGCGCGGCTGTCCGTTCGGTTTATCCGTTTCCCAGACAATTTCGCCTTCAAAGTTCATCAACTTGCAAATCAATTCGATCAAATCGCGAATCGAAATTTCGTATCCCGTTCCTAAGTTGACGGGTTCGGGATCGTTGTAGGCTTGTGTTGCCATCACAATCCCCCGCGCCGCATCCGTAGAATAGAGAAATTCCCGCGTTGGCGAACCATCGCCCCAAACGGGTAGCGTTTTGTCGCCCCGCTGCTGTGCTTCATGGACTTTGCGAATCAGCGCCGGAATCACATGGGAACTGCTGGGGTTAAAATTATCCTCCGGGCCATAAAGATTTACCGGCAATAGGAAAATGCCGTTCAATCCATACTGCTGGCGGTAAGACTGGAGTTGTACCAACAGCGCCTTTTTGGCAATTCCGTAAGGTGCATTGGTTTCTTCGGGATAACCATTCCACAGGTCATCTTCCTTAAACGGTACCGGGGTAAATTTGGGATAAGCACAAATTGTCCCGACACAGACAAACTTTTCCACACCTGCTTGATGAGCAGCGTGAATCAGATGGACGCCCATCATCAGATTGTCATAGAACAGTTCGGCTGGTTTCTCCCGATTCAACCCAATACCGCCCACATGGGCAGCGAGGTGAATAATAATATCTTGTTGATCGACTGCTTTTTGACAGTTTTCGGGCAATCGCAGATCGCAGTTGCGCGATCGCACAATCGTAATCTTCTCAGGATTTGCCCCTGCCTGATGCAGTTGTTCAACCACCTGCCGTCCGAGAAAGCCTGCCCCACCCGTGACTAAAATCCGTCGATCGCTTAAATCTAACCGTACCATCTGTTAATACCCTCCATGCCATCGGGTTCTGAGCAGGGAGTCTGTCAAAAGGCTCTTGCTCAAAACCAAGGTACGAGATCCAAAGCTTTACGCAATGGATCTCGTACCA
>JAAHGE010000829.1 GCA_010672635.1 Desertifilum sp. SIO1I2
TACTAAACTAGCTACCCCGATAGGTACTGTAAGACCAGGGGGAGGTAGTTTAGTTACGCGCTTTCCCGTAGATTAGGCACGAAACCCAACAGCAGCCAGGGTTAGGTTGGGTTGAGTCGATCCTCGATCAACCCACAGTAGTATGGGACAGTCGAGCGATTTTGTCAGTTAATCAGATCGTGGTAGTTAAAATGGCAGAATCTCCGATCCAATTTTCATTACAGTAGGAACTCGGAACTGACCGATTCTCTCCATCTCCTCTTTCAGTTTGGAAATGACTCAAATCCTAGAGAACGACCTGACCTTTATCCTAAACGGTCAAACCTTACATTTAAAAGACATTTCGCCAACATTAACCTTACTGCAATACTTGCAGCAAACAGGATGCGCGGGAACCAAAGAAGGATGCGGGGATGGAGACTGCGGCGCTTGTACCGTTGCCATTATTAGTCTTGGCGCGGATGGTCAACCCCATTATCAAGCTATGAATAGTTGTTTGATCCCTCTGGGTTCGCTTTCTGGTAAACAAGTGATTACCGTAGAAGGGATTGCGAATGGACAACTGCACCCCGTTCAAGCTGCAATGGTTAAAACCGGGGGGTCTCAGTGCGGTTATTGCACGCCCGGTTTCATTATGAGCTTATTTGCCGCGTATTATGATGGCAAGCTAGACGATAGTGCAATTGAAGGCAATTTATGTCGCTGTACGGGATACTTACCCATTCGCCGCGCCGCGCAACAACTGGTAACAAACTCAATTGACGACCCGTTTAGCGCCAAACTCCAGCAAAGTCTGAAAGACGATTCCCCCTTCAGTTATACCGGAAACGAACAACTTTTTTATCGCCCGACACGGCTAGACGCGGTTTTAGCGTTATTACAAGAACATCCCAATGCTACCCTAGTCGCCGGGGCAACAGATTTAGGGCTAGAAATGAGTCATTATCGGCAGCATTACCCGGTAATGATTTCCCTTGAAGCCGTCAGCGAACTCCAGTTAATTGAACAAACCGCACAATGGGTGAAAATTGGCGCAGCCGTACCTCTAAGTCAGATTGAAACCCAGTTAAAGGGGATTTTTCCCAGTTTAGATGAGATGCTGTATTGGTTTGCGGCCCGCCAAGTTCGCAACCGCGCTACCCTGGGGGGAAATATTGGCACGGCTTCCCCGATTGGAGATTTACCGCCCGTTTTGCTATCTTTGGATGCAGAGTTAGAGATCGCGTCTCATCAGGGAAGAAGAACGATCGCGATCGCAGATTTCTTTAAAGCCTACCGCCAAACTGACTTACAACCGGGTGAGGTGATTGTTGCCGTTAAAATTAATAAAACCCTAGCGCCGGGTGCCGTTCGCCGCCTCAGTCAATCCTATAAAGTGGGTAAGCGCGGGACTGATGATATTAGTATCGTGGCTGCTGCGTTTGCGATTGATTTAGATGCAGAAAATCGCATTGTCAAAGCCAGACTCGCCTATGGGGGAGTGGCTGCAACTCCAATGAGAGCGATCGCACCTGAACAAATCTTACTCGGCAAACCCTGGAGTTGGGAAACCCTTCAAGAAATCAAACCCCTCCTGAAAACCACCTTTACCCCCCTCACCGACTTACGCGGAAGCGCCGAATACCGCCGAATACTCGTCGCCAACCTCTTTGAGAAATTCTTCGTAGAGTTTGGCTAGGGAAGAAGAGGGTGGGGGGATGGGGAGATGGGGAGATGGGGGGAAGAAGGGAATTGGGAGTTGGGAGTTAGGAGTTGGGGAAGAAGGGGAATTGAAGTTAATACTGACTTATTCCCCACTCAGCACACCGCTACGCGGAGACTAAAGCAACAGCACTTTCCACTCAGCACTCCCTTCCCCACTCGGAACTCGGAACTCGGAACTCGGAACTCACTCAGCACTCAGCACTTTGCACTCAGCACTAAATTTATGAAACGCAGAAGCCACGAAAGCGCCGAACATCACGTTACTGGAAAAGCTGTTTACACTGACGAACAGCGCCA
>JAAHGE010000083.1 GCA_010672635.1 Desertifilum sp. SIO1I2
GCTGATTTATCTGTACGATCTAACCACCCTCAACCCCCCTCACCCTCCTAGAAAACTGATGTATGCACGGCGAGGAAACCGGAGTCAAAAGTTCCCATCCCCCCATCCCCCCATCCCCCAATTCCATTTTTCTGATAGAGAACCCATGAAGCCTTATCTTGCTGCTGCTATTCAAATGACCAGTGTTCCAGACTTGGAAAAGAACTTAATTCAAGCCGAGGAATTCATTGAACTGGCTGTACGTCGGGGTGCAGAATTAATTGGATTACCCGAAAACTTTTCATTTATGGGAACTGAAGAGGAAAAACTGCAACTGGCAGAAACCATTGCCCATAAAAGTGAAAAATTCCTCAAAACAATGGCGCAACGCTTCCAAGTGACGCTGTTAGGAGGGGGGTTTCCGGTTCCTGTGAGCGATCGCAAAGTCTACAATACGGCGCTATTAATCGATCCTACGGGTACAGAAGTGGCGCGTTATGAAAAGGTTCACTTATTTGATGTGAACTTACCGGATGGCAATACTTACTGGGAGTCGAATACAGTACAATCTGGAACGCAACTCCCGCCAACCTATGTCTCAGAAGCCTTGGGAACGCTGGGGATTTCGGTTTGTTATGACGTTCGCTTCCCCGAACTCTATCGCCATTTGTCGCTTAAAAATACCGATGTTTTCTTTATCCCGGCAGCCTTTACAGCTTATACCGGAAAAGACCATTGGCAGGTATTAGTCCAGGCTAGAGCCATTGAGAATACCTGTTATGCGATCGCACCGGCTCAAACAGGACGCCATTATGCCATGCGCCAAACTCACGGTCATGCCATGATTGTCGATCCTTGGGGTGTTATTCTAGCCGATGCAGGCGATCGCCCTGGGGTAGCGATCGCAGAAATCGATCCGTTCCGCTTGGATCAAGTTCGCCGCCAAATGCCCTGTTTGCAACACCGCGTTTTTAATTAGCAAAAAGCGGGCAAGGTCTGAGGTTTGACACTTGCCCGCAATGGGAGTCAAATCGAGTTTACTGGCGGTGACGTTCGCTCATCAGGGGGGCAGACTCGACTGCATCTTGAGCCGGTTCTCTCCCATGTGTTAGGTGAGGTTCCTTGAGATAGAAGGCACACAAACTCGCAATAACGACGCCAGAAACACCTAACATTTGGAAGAAAATGCGATCGCCCACAATCCCTTCAGGTAATAAGCTGTAAATTGTTAGATAAGCCACTGCACCGACATTGCCATAAGCGCCGACGTTTCCGGCAATCTGTCCTGTAACCCGTCGTTTAATTAACGGCACGATCGCATAGGTTGCGCCTTCTGCGGCCATCACGAAGAAAGAGGCAATCATGGTCATCAAGACGACTAGCGGTAAAGCAATATTGCGTCCCCCCATACCGCTGAACACCAGATAAGCAATGCCGGTTCCAGCTAAGGTAACAACCAGCGTCCACTTGCGCGAACCAATCTTATCGGAGATTAACCCACCACCAGGACGGGCAAATAAGTTCATAAACGCATACATCCCGGCGACTGCACCGGCTAAGGCAGCATCTAAGCCAAAACCGCGTTGAAAAAAGGCCGGTAGCATGGAAACTACGGCGAGTTCCGAACCAAAGCAAGCGATGTAGGCGAGTTCTAAGTTAGCGACTTGGGAAAAGGCGTAGCGATGTTTGGGAGAATAATGTTTGTTCCCCGTCATTAAGTCTTTGTTGGCTTTGTGGATATTAAAAGACTGAAAGGCATATAAGCCGATTAACAATAGCCCGATAATCGTTAAGGCAGTGGAGTCAATCAAGTCAACTTTGGTTAAACGCCATGCAATGACGCCTAAAATGGCGACGAGGGGAACGTTCATGGCGAGTAAGAACCAGAAGTCTTTGCGCGAGGTGACTTCCATCCCGGCGGTGCTGGTGGAACGTTCGTAAACTTTGCCCGGTGGGGTATCTTGGACGTTGAAGTAGTAGATGACGCCGTAAATGGCGGAGATAATGCCTGTAAAGGCGATCGCGAACCGCCAGTTGAGTTCGCCACCCGCTAAAAAGCCGGTCGCTGCTGCTAATGTGGGTAGGGTAAAGGCAGCACCCGCCGAACCAAAGTTTCCCCAACCGCCATAAATCCCTTCAGCTAACCCAATTTCGCCTGCCTCAAACCACTCTGCAACCATGCGGATACCAATTACAAATCCGCAGCCTACAATACTAAGGGCGAGGCGGCTGAAGACGAGTTGCTCGAAGTTTTGCGCCAGTGCAAAGGAGAAACAAGGAATGGCTGCATAAATGAGCAAACAAGAATAGGTAATCCGAGGACCAAAGCGGTCGAGAATCATACCAATAATAATCCGCGCCGGAACTGTGAGGGCAACGTTACAAATGGCCAGGGTTCGCAGTTGGGCTTCACTTAAACCTAAGTCTGCTTTGACGACGGTGGCAAAGGGGGCAAAGTTGAACCACACGACAAATGAGATAAAAAACGCAAACCAAGTCAGGTGAAGGATACGGTATCGACCGCTAAATGACCAGATTCCTGTCATTGAAAAAATTCTCCTAAATCGCATCTTCGGTTGCGCGATCGCGCCAGGAGGCTTGCAGATGGCGATCGCGCTCAAGGGGTTGGGGTTACACGGACTTCTCAGTTCAGCACAAGCAATCGTTTGGCAATTTGCGATCGGCAAGGCTTAAGTTCCCTGTCACTGTAGCGAGGGATTTTGGGTTACTTTGTATCTCTGAGTACAAATTGTCAAGTTTTATGAATTTATTGCATGGGTTTAATGTCATTTGTGCAAGCTTCCAAGCATCGCGCTCAGGGTTTTTCTAAAAAAAAGTAAATTCTGTATTAGTGAATACAGAATATTCGCTAAGATTAGCTTCAGAGAGATTAACGAGCAGCAGGCAAAGGCGATGGGTTGGCAATTTCCCCCGACACAGCAGCAATCCCTAGAGAATGCTTTCACAGGTCGAAGGTTCTCAACGGTGAAAATTGCCTTAGCGAGTTTGCTTGCCCCCGTTTTAATCTCGCCTCAAACCGCTTTTGCCGTTGAGAAGATTGAGACGCCGCCCCCTGCTCTGCAAGCGACGTTTTTAACGCCTCAGCAACAGTCTTCTTTATCTAATTTATTAATTGGACTTGCCTATAGCCTGCCAGTCGGAGGATTCCTGGGGGTTCTGCTGTACGATCGCTATTGTCAATATCGAGCCGCCGTCTTGCGCGAGCAAATTCAACGCTTAGAACGGGCTTGGCAACAGAGTATTTCCCCTTACAATTAGCTCAATTCCGTTTCAACTCAGCAGCCCTATCCTATGCCTCACCTCAAAATTGCTTGGACTCGATGGCTGAGTCTGTTTGGGCTAACACTTGCTACATGGGCGATCGCGATCGCGCCTCTCGCTCAATCAGCCCAAAGCATCACCTGCAATCCCCAGGATAAATGGATCTCCGTCTCCAACGCTCAACCCATCAACCAACTGCATATCTTCTGCGGGGAATCTCAGGGCGATCGCCTACTCGGCTTGCATTCGCGCCCCAACGGACAAAACCCCCCAACCGTTGCTCAACTCCAAATTACCCAACCCCCCAACGCCCAAGGCATTTACGGCGTACAGTGGCGTCATCGGGACGGATCGGCTCGCAAATTTTCCACCTTTTTTCCCGATCGATGTAGCAAACAACAGGTGTTGAACTCGATCGCCCACGCCGCAACTCACCCCATTACCTGCCCCGCTACAGCCCCTCGCTGGGCTTGGTGCGGCAGGAATAGCCCTCGCGAGAATTCGCAGCAATTCTGTCAAGCCAATAATGGGACGCCGTTTGCGATCGCCGGAGCCAGATTGCGCGATGGTCGCATCAACACCGCCTTCCCCATCCGACAGTAACAGTTTTCCCCAACCCCGATCTCAGATATGTCCCAACCTCTTCAAGAATGGTCGGAGGATAATCAAGCCCGCCATCGGGTTCTCGAATTCCTCACCCTCGATATTCAAAATAGCCCGCAATGGATTGAGGATCTGCTCGACAAAATTGCCGCCTTAGAAGCCAAAACCCTCCCCGCTTGGCAAAGAACCGGAAACGCCTTTCACCTGAGCTTATCCCCAGAACAAGCCGCAATTGAAGACTTAGGGGATGAACAGAGCGAAATCCAACGCTTATCCCTCAACGAGTTTAAACAAGCCGTCATCCTGTGGCAGCAGCAAACCCAAAGCGATCTCTAACTCCATCGCGCTGCTTGCATTCTGTTAAGGAACTTGTACAGTATACAGGATGAGTTTATGTGTCCCAACCATGCTTGATGCCTTCGCCTGGGTGAGCGATCTCACCTCCCCCTTGGGCTTCTTGACGGTCGATCCGAGTTCCCTATTACTCGCCACCGTCAGCGAAGCCGAAAATACGCCAAGTGCCGCTGTCATCCTAGCAGGCGTCCTCCTGAGTTTAGTCGTCATTTACCTAGCCAGCAAAATCGGCGGCGAAATCTGTGCCAGAATTGACCTGCCTCCCGTCCTCGGCGAACTCGTGGGCGGCGTGATTGTCGGCGTTTCCGCCCTGAACTTGTTGGTCTTTCCCGAAGGCGGAATTACAGGGGCGAATTCCCTGGTAATCCAACTGATTCAACTCACCGCCGGATTAACCCCAGAAGCGGCAAATAACCTGTTTATCACCCAAAGCGAGGTGATTTCCGTTCTCTCGGAATTAGGCGTGATTATCCTGCTCTTTGAGATTGGGCTAGAATCCGACCTTAAAGAACTGATTAAAGTCGGCCCCCAAGCTGCGGTTGTAGCTGTCGTTGGGGTGGTGGCTCCCTTCGTAGCGGGTACGGCCGGATTGGTTTATATTTTCCACATCGCCGTTATCCCGTCCGTCTTTGCCGGTGCGGCTCTGACTGCCACGAGTATTGGCATTACCGCTAAGGTACTGGCTGAACTGCAAAAACTCTCCTCCAAGGAAGGACAAATTATTATTGGGGCAGCCGTACTCGATGACGTGTTAGGGATTATTGTTCTAGCCGTCGTCGCTTCTTTGGCCAAAACTGGAGAAGTCAAAGTCGGTAATATCCTTTATTTAATTGTCAGTGCAGGCGTTTTCTTAATTGGTTCGGTTTGGTTAGGTCGTTTTTTGAGTCCGTACTTTATCGGGATTGTTAACAAACTCAAAACCAGAGGTCAACTGCTGATTTCGGCGTTGATTTTTACCTTTGTCCTAGCTTATATCGGGGCAGCCATTAACCTTGAAGCTATTTTAGGGGCGTTTACCGCTGGCTTAATTTTGGCAGAAACCGACAAGCGCCACGAACTCGAAGAACAGATTGTCCCCATTGCGGATATGTTTGTTCCGATCTTCTTTGTGGTGGTAGGGGCAAAAACCGACTTAAGCGTCCTGAATCCAGCCGTTCCTAGCAATCGCGAGGGTTTAATCATCGCCCTTTTCCTGATTGGCATTGCCATTATTGGAAAAGTAGTGACAGGCTTAACGGTCTTTGGTGCAGGCCCCGATATTAATAAACTCGCCATTGGCGTTGGGATGATTCCTCGAGGCGAAGTGGGTTTAGTCTTTGCGGGGGTCGGTGCAGAAAGCGGTGTTCTCTCGGATGCACTTGATGTCGCAATTATTATGATGGTGATTCTGACAACTTTTATTGCGCCTCCCTTGTTGCGCTTGGTATTCCGGGAACCTGAAACTGCGATCGCGCAGTCAGAAACGCCTAGTTTAGAAAGCGGCAAATCGGAAGCATTGGGAATGGAACAAGCAACATCAGAGTCAGTCAAAGAGGCAGAGCAAACGGCAGTGCCTCGCGAAGACTGAATCGGGTGTGACTTGATGAACGTGCGGAGGGCGCGAACAACATCCAGTGTCAGGTTTGCGGTGGACTTGAAGTATTCAAAGCATGAATCGCGAAACAGCGCTCGATGGCAAGACCTACGTCTCCCGCAGCCGTGAAACAAAGGCTTGACATTTTGTTGGCGCTTGCTCCATCGTAAAAATTCTCAACTGAGCAATTTCTCGATTCCTTGCTGCCAATGCGTGGGGTGCAACGGCAGAACATATCAGGAGGCACAATTTGTGAGATTTTCGTGGTTACTATCGGGTTTTGTAGGCTTAATGCTGCTTTCGTCCCCCGTTCAGGCAGCCAGCTTGCAGTTTTGGCGCTTCGACAGCAGTCGCAACCGTCTGGAATTTACAACAGACAGTAGCGTTCAACCCAGAGCGCAACTGATTTTTAATCCAACGCGGTTGGTGATTGACTTACCCGGAATTCGTCTGGGACGCGCCACCCAAAATCAACTGGTAAATACACCCGGCATTCAGTCGGTTCGGGTTGGGCAGTTCGATGCTCAAACCACGCGTTTAGTCATTGAGTTGGCTCCTGGCTATACTCTCAATCCCAATCAAATTCAGTTTCAAGGCAGCGCTCCCACTCAATGGTCGGTACAACTGCCCACTCCTGTTAGAGCGGCGGTAACGCCCGCTCCGGCTCCGGCCCCAGCCCCAGCTCCAGCCCCGGCCCCGGCTCCTCCCCCAACCAGTACGGCGGGTTCGTCGAATCAGGTCGAAGGGGTACAGGTAACGCCTGATGGCTTTTTTATCCGCACCCAAGGTCAGCGGGCAGAGGTACAAAGAATTGAACGGAGTCGCGATCGCACCTCCATTCATATTGACCTGAGAGGGACAACGATTGCTCCGAGTTTGAACGCGCGGGAACTGACCATTAACAGCAAGGGAGTGCAAAACCTGCAACTCACGCAGTCCCAAAACTCTCCTCCCGTGACTCGGATTACCCTGAAGGTGAATCGCGATAGCCCCGACTGGAATGCGATCGCCAGTACCGCCAGCGGCGTTGTCCTGCTTCCCCAAGGCGGTCTGAGTCGGATTCCGGCCCAAGGTCAAGCCTGGCCCTCCGGTCAGCAAATTGCCTCAACGGGCGGCAGCTCTACCCCCTCTGGGCAGGTCGCTACCGTACAGTCAGTAGAGCTATCTGGCGATGGTCAACAACTGCTCATCCGCACGAACGGTCAAGTCACAGCCGCGAGCGGTTGGGATCGCACGACCACCGGATATCGGATTGTTCTCAATAACGCGCGGATTACTAACCAAACGCGGATGCCGCAATTGGGTGCTGCTAGTCCCTTCCTCCGCATGAGTATTAGCCAAGAAACGCCTAATACAGTGGCGATTTTGGCGATTCCTGCCTCCGGGGTAACAATTGGCGAACTCAATCAACCGGGTTCTCAATTAATTGCCATCCAAGTCAATCGTTCGGGTTCCCCGGTGGCGAGCGCGCCCACGCCAAATGAGCCGATTCCAGTCAATGTTCCCCCAGCAGCTCCCGCACCTGCGCCCACGCCACCGAGTACGCGTCCGGTGCCGAATTCTCGCGTGGTTGTCGTCGTCGATCCGGGTCACGGCGGTCGCGATCCGGGGGCTGTGGGAATTGGTGGCTTGCAGGAAAAAGTGGTGGTGATGGATATTTCCCAGCAAGTAGCCGCCATTTTGCAACAGAATGGCATCCAAGCGGTATTAACGCGCACATCGGATGTGGAAATCGATTTAGAACCGCGCGTTCGTCTGGCTCGCCAGGTGAATGCGACGTTGTTTGTTAGCATCCACGCCAATGCGATTAGTATGAGCCGCCCGGATGTGAATGGGTTGGAAACTTACTATTATCAGAGCGGTTTGGGTTTAGCGCGCTCGATTCACAATAGTATGTTGCAATCGACTGGGATGCGCGACCGAGGGGTGCGACAAGCCAGATTTTATGTCTTGCGCCAGACGAGTATGCCAGCAGTCTTAGTGGAAACTGGTTTTGTGACTGGACGAGAAGATGCTGCAAGATTAGCGAATCCTGCTTTCCGTCGGCAGATGGCAGAAGCGATCGCTCGCGGTATTATTCAGTACATTCAACAAAACAATTAGCGGTATTCCCATTGTGGAATCCGATTTGGGGTGTGGGGAGTGATTAATCAGCATAGATCGATGACCAAAAACAATTCTCGGATTGGTGTTTTTGATAGTGGTGTGGGGGGGTTAACCGTTTTGCGCGAGTTATATCGCCAACTCCCCAATGAATCGATTCTCTATTTTGCGGATACAGCGCGGCTTCCCTATGGGATGCGATCGCCTGTAGAAATTGTCCAATTTGTCCGAGAAATTCTGGCGTGGATGGTTCAACAGAACGTCAAAATGGTAGTAATGGCTTGCAATACCAGCGATGCCCTTGCCCTAGAAGCGGTGCGTTCTGAGTTTCCCATCCCGATTTTGGGGTTAATTCTACCCGCCGGACGCGCAGCCGTTCGTCAAGGCAGGCGAATTGGTGTAATTGCCACGCCTGCCACGGCTGCGAGTAATGCGTATCGTCAGGCGATGGCGGAAATCGATCCCACGGCTCAAGTATGGCAGGTGGGATGTCCGGAATTTGTGCCTTTAATCGAACAAAATCGCATTCACGATCCTTATACTTACGAAGTGGCTCGTCAGTATCTGACGCCCTTAATCGAACAACAAATTGATACTTTAGTCTATGGTTGCACGCACTATCCGCATCTTGAACCCGTGCTGCGAACCGTGTTACCGCGATCGGTGCAATTGGTCGATCCAGCCGTTCATATTGTCGCAGCAACCGCCCAGGAATTAGACTTATTAGGACTCAAGAGCGATTGCCCTCCAAGTCCCACTCAATTTGCAGTGAGTGGTTGCCCGCAGCAATTTGCTCAACTAGCGATTCAGTGGCTAGGGTGCCGTCCCTTGGTCGAACAAGTCGATTTAACCGCAGACTTGAGTCCGGCGGAAACCTCGTCTTTAGCCAATACTGAACGATCTTAAGGAGGGTTAGGTTTTTTCACGTCACTTAGACCGTGCTATAACAAGTTGCTGTAGTTTGTTCTGTCCTCCGTTTTGTAGCGACCGATAGAATTTGCTCTTTCTCGTCTTCAACAAAACTCATGTTAAATAAAATGGTGAGTCTGGCGATCGGTGCCGGTTGTTTGGTCGTTGTTGCGATCGCAGCAACTGCCCAAGTTAAGCAAGCTCAATCTCCACAGCCTGAAACCGCTCAACCGCCAGCATCCCCGCCGATTGCTAGTCCTCAACCGACCGTTCGCTCTTTTCCTCTATTTACTGAAAGCGTTTCTGCCAATCGGGTGCGAGTTGCCCCTCATCCCGAACTCACCCTTCCACCTTTACCGATTCCTGAATCGAGTTCGAGAATAGAACTCAAGAGCGAAGCGGAAATTCTGGATAATTATGACCAACTCATGGAAGGGGTTGTCTCTTCCCGGCGACGGGTGGATCGGTTGTCGGAATCCCCTATTACACCCGCACCATCAGGAGTTGCTGTCAATGACGACTTACCTTATAGGGTTGTTCCTTTAGTACCCAGAGCCTCTTCAATCACGCCTCAATTGTCTCAATCTCAAACTCCGGAATGGAGTCCCTCTGCTATCCCGATTTTAGAACCCGATTCAAAAGAACCCCAGTTATTGTTAGAACCCCAGCAACAGACAGGGAAAGATCGTTAACTCATGGGTAAGCGTTGGCTGAAATTGAGGGCGATCGCAATCCACTAGAGCCAAAACAAGTATTAAAATCGCCAAATTAGGGGTGCGATCGCCTCTATAATCAGCGCAAATAGCCAGCACTATTGATTCAGTTTTTCAAGATTCAGCTTTACTAAAATCGACTGAGCAGCGCGTCAAGCATGGCGAACTGCCTAACACCAATAGAAAACGCTTTGGAGGCAATCGCGCAATTATGCAGCCGATTCGGACATTTAATGTTTCCCCTGCCTTACCCCAACGGCTTGAACCCTTACGCAAACTTGCCTACAACCTGCACTGGGACTGGAACTTTGAAACCAAAGACCTGTTTCGCCGCCTAGACCGAGACTTGTGGGAATCCTCCCGCCACAACCCCGTCTTGATGCTGGGCACCATCTCGCAAACGCGCCTCAACGAAGTGGCAGAAGATGAAGGCTTTCTCGCCCAAATGGACAGGGCTGCCCGCCAACTCGAAGATTACCTCAACGATCCGTCCTGGTATCCCAAGCAGCGTACCAGCAAAAGAAAAGAATGTTTCGCCTATTTCTCAGCAGAATTTGGCTTAACAGCATGTTTGCCCATCTACTCTGGGGGGTTAGGCGTTCTGGCCGGCGATCACCTCAAATCTGCTAGCGACCAAGGTTTGCCTTTAGTTGGCGTCGGTTTGCTGTACCAAGAAGGCTACTTTGCCCAATACCTGAATGCCGATGGTTGGCAGCAAGAACGCTATCCTATCAATGATTTCTATAATATGCCCCTCCATCTCGAACGGGATGAGAACGGGGAAGAAATTCGCATCGAGGTCGATTATCCCGGCCGGAAAGTCTATGCCCGGATTTGGCGGGTACAAGTGGGTCGAGTTGCTCTTTATATGCTCGATACCAACATTGAACCCAATAATCCCTACGATCACGACATCACCGACGAATTATACGGCGGCGATCTCGATATGCGGATGCACCAAGAAATTATGTTAGGAATTGGTGGAGTCCGCGCCCTCAAAGCGTTGGGACTCGAACCTACCTGCTACCACATGAATGAAGGTCATTCGGCCTTTCTCGCCCTCGAACGGATTCGTTGCATGATTCAAGAGGAGGGCTTAAGCTTCTACGAAGCCAGAGAAGCGACACGGGCTTCCCAGATTTTTACCACCCATACGCCGGTGAGTGCGGGTTTCGATCTGTTTCCCCCCGATAAAATCCTGCATTATCTCGGTCACTACTGCGACATTTGCGGGTTATCTCACGAACAGTTTTTAGCCCTGGGGCGGGCGGATACTGGCGATTTAGAAGCGCCTTTTAATATGGCAACCCTGGCGATTAAGATGAGTTCGTTTGTCAATGGGGTGAGTCAGTTACATGGAAAGGTGAGTCAGGCACTTTTCCAAAACCTCTGGCCGAATTTGCCCGAAAGCGAGGTTCCGATTAAAGGGATTACCAATGGCGTTCACGCCCGCAGTTGCGTGGCTAAACCCACTCAAGAATTATACGAACGCTATTTGGGACCGAACTGGATTGAAGCCCCGGCTGACGATCGCCTCTGGGAACGGGTTGCTAAAATTCCCGATGAGGAACTGTGGCGCAACCACGAACGCTGTCGTTCGGATTTGGTGGTGTTTGTTCGGGAACACTTGCAGAAAACCTTGCGCTTGCGGGGGGCGTCGCCAGCAGAAATTGCAGCAGCCGAAGATGTTCTCGATCCTACGGTGTTAACAATTGGGTTTGCGCGTCGGTTCGCTACTTATAAACGGGCAACGCTGTTTTTACGGGATGTTGCCCGGATTAAGAACATTTTGCAAAATAAGAAGGTGCAATTTGCGATCGCCGGGAAAGCCCATCCCAAGGATATTCCGGGGAAAGAGTTAATTCGCCAAATCGTTCACTTCATCCGCGAAGAGAACATGATGGATTACATCGTATTTTTGCCCGATTACGATATCAATGTCTCGCGGATGATGGTGGCGGGTTGCGATGTCTGGCTGAATACGCCGCGCCGCCCGCGCGAAGCGTCGGGAACGTCGGGGATGAAGGCGTCGATGAATGGGTTACTCAATCTCAGCATTCTGGATGGTTGGTGGGATGAGGCGGATTATGTGCGAACGGGTTGGCCAATTGGTGCGGGTGAAGATTATGCCGATCCGACCTATCAAGATGATGTGGAGGCGGCGGCGCTGTACGATCTGCTAGAGCAGGAGGTGGTGCCGCTGTTTTACAATCGGGACTCAGAAGGGATTCCGCGCGGCTGGGTGTCGAAGATGAAGGATGCCATTCGCCTGAATTGTCCGTTTTTTAATACGGCGCGGATGGTTCGAGATTATGCGGAGTTGGGGTATTTTCCGGCAAGCGATCGCTATTTTGTCATGAAGCAAGATGGTTATCAACCGGCGAAGGAACTCTCTAACTGGCGGGCGAAGGTGTTTGAGCATTGGTACGATATCAACATTAAAGAGATTGATATCTCTCAACCGTCGGAGTTGCAAGTCAATCAAACCATGCCCGTGAAGGCTGTGCTGGATTTGAGCGAGTTAACGTCGGATGATGTGCGCGTTCAACTCTATCAAGGGGCGGTAAATGCCGATGGCAATATTGTCAATGGGATGACGGTGGAAATGGACTGGCAAGGAACGGATGCTCAAGGCCTAAGCATCTAGACTCCCGATGTCTCCTAGACGACAAGTGGTTTGCAAGGGCTTTCGCTGCGGGTGTTGCCCAAACATCGCTATCTCAGCAGTCCTTATCTGCCGCGTTTAGTGCTTTGGGCTTAGTTGTACGGGTGGAGGTGTTCTCTGGGAGAATGCCTCTACTTCAGCAGTTTGCAGATGACTTCTCCTGCACCGTTGGGTTCAAAGGGGACGGCGATGCCATCTTCTCGGATGCGAGTGCGATCGCGACAATTATAAACTTCTAAGGGTCGCGTTTTGCCATCAATTTGCACGATGGCGCGATATTC
>JAAHGE010000830.1 GCA_010672635.1 Desertifilum sp. SIO1I2
TCGAGAAAATGATGCCAGGGTTAATTGCAGCTTGGCCTAAGCCACTCCGATCGCCCCACACATTCAGCAGAGTTACAATTCTGCCGCAAACTGCTTGATGTCTCCAGCCAGGTGCCCTGGTCACAAATAGCTCTCCATCAATGATTTCATAGCGATTGGCGCGATCGCCCTCAAAGATCGCCAGGTCAGCAATTGTCCAGCGGATGGGATTGGTTGTTGTGGATTGCATAGAACCCTCGCCATTCATTGCTTCAATCATAGATTACTGAGCCACAAACTGTTTCCCGCGTGTAGAAACCGATCTCCGGTACAGTTGCCGTTTTATTTGAAACAACTGGTGAACGCAACGGCATCCCAGAGCGGGTTGGCGATCGCACTGGGATTGGGCTAGCGTTGGCGGTAAGACATGTATCTCAACGCATAAAAGTTCAACAGACCCCTTACAACGTTGCAGCATTGCGGGATGGGACGATTCGTGCCACCAGTTCTGCACGCGATGAAATCTCTAGTTTGCGGAACATCCGCTTCAACGCTTGCTTCACTGTATGTTCAGTAATCCACAGAGCTGCACCAATTTGAGCATTGGTCAGTCCTTGAGCCACTAATTCGGCAATTTGCATTTCTCGTGGAGTCAGTCGCTCCTTCACAGAAGCGATTCCATCACTACCAGCCAGTTCGGAAACAGATTTTGAACGCAATTCTGCAAGCCGGGTTGACAGATGGAGACATAGGGCACTCAAATCTGCCAGATCGTCTGCATTAAAAGCGGGAGCATCGCGATGGCGAGTGAACGCAATTCCCCCGACTAACTGACCCTGATTGACGATCGGACCTGTCATCACGTGACCATGATCGGCGCGAGGGCAAATTGATTGCCAAACTCCACGAGGCAGAATCATTTCCTCATGAACCGCCGCATGGCGTTGAACCAGATAACGCAACACAGGATTGTAGTCGAGTGACAATGCCAGTTTCATCATTAATGGCGAATTTTCATCAACAGTCGGAAGCTGGTCTAAAAAACTTAGTCCCCAACGGGTAGCGGCAAAATACTCACCCAGTTTTGCCATCATCGCTCCTCTTAGCTCAGCTTCATCTTGGGTTTGCGCGATCGCTTGAAACAACGGCTGCAAAAGAGTTTCCATGATGTCCGTCCCGCTTGTCAGGGAGCCAATACTGCAAAGTGTACTCGATCGAGGTCTAGTCCACAGTTGATTGTCAGTTTAATTTAATTTCAGGTTGTTGCAAACAAACCGCTTGATTCACCTCGATCAGCAAATAACGCTATGGCTTCTTCTACACCTTCACTTGATGCGATACTAGAAAACCCCCAGCCTTTTTTAAAACCAGCAATTATAGGCTTTTATACACTTGCTGTTTTGTTTAATCTCTGCCTGGTGGCTCAGGTTTTAACCGTTGGATTGGCTTATTTTGATAACCCTGCTTGGTGGAGTACTCACGTCTGGCTGGTGCGAGGTTACAGTGGCTTATCTCTGGTTCTTCTAGCTTGGGTGTATTGGATTTCAATGCCTCAAAGAGTCCGAATGCTAACCCTCAGCCTACCGATTTTGTTAGGCTTGCAATTTCTA
The DNA here is from genome assembly GCA_010672635.1 of Desertifilum sp. SIO1I2. GTDB lineage: Bacteria > Cyanobacteriota > Cyanobacteriia > Cyanobacteriales > Desertifilaceae > Desertifilum. The sequence goes on from JAAHGE010000830.1 coordinate 1,590, forward strand.
ACGATTCACGCGCAACTCTCTCTACCCATTTCTCTAGCTATTTTTCATCCTTTACTGGGATTCTCCCTATTCTCTGCTTCAACTACTCTGGTTCATCGGGTAGGGCACATTGCCTTTCCTAAAAAAGATAACAACACAACGATTTAGGAGAGATTTATGACCTCTAAAACTGATTTACAGGTTGTTGTAGACACGCAATGGTTGGACGAGCGTCTCCACGATCCCAAGGTGCGAATTGTCGAGGTTGAGATGACTCCAAACCATTACCAGAACGCTCACATTCCCGGTGCTGTTTTCTGGAATATTATGACCGATCTACTGCTGCCAAACTTACGCCAAAATCTAGATGCCAATCATCTTGAACACTTGCTCTCGCGATCGGGCATCACTAACGAAACGACCGTTGTTGCC
>JAAHGE010000831.1 GCA_010672635.1 Desertifilum sp. SIO1I2
TGGCTATGATAACAATGGAAATACGCTGTGGAGCAAAAAAAATGGTACACAACAGACAGTTTACACTTGGGATAAAGAAAATCGTTTAATTGGAGTTAATAAACCTAATGGGGAAGTTTTGGGTTATACCTACGATACTGATGGAATTAGAGTCAGCTCTACCATTAATGGGGTGACGACTAATTATTTGGTAGATAATAATTTCCCAGTCGCTCAAGTTTTAGAGGAGCGGACTGATGATGTGTTAAGCACTAGTTATGTTTACGGAAACGATTTAATTTCTCAGCAACAAGGAGGTAATTCTTCGGTATATTTGGTGGATGGTTTGGGTAGTACGAGAGCGTTGACAAATGCTAGCGGTAGTGTTACGGATACTTACACTTATGATGCTTTTGGGAATTTAATTAGCTCCACAGGAAGCACTACCAATAACTACCGCTTTGCTGGGGAACAGTTCGATCCAAATTTAGGGGAGTATTATCTAAGGCAGCGGTTTTACGATCAAAGTACAGGACGATTTACCAGGAGAGATGTATATGAAGGTGATACTTATAACCCAGTCTCTCTGCACAAATATCTGTATGCCAATGCCAATCCAGTTAATTTGATAGATCCTACCGGACTTATCGCTACTTCTTCAGGCGAACTCAATGTCGGCTGGGCAGTTTTAGGAATCCTTGCTGCTATGGCATGGATTACAGCAGTAGTTACCGACCTTCAAGGCGAGAGAGTTTGTAGGTATACAATAGATGAAGATCATATCTTCTTCCCAGTTATTTATCCTGACAGACTGGCTGGCTTCCACTCTACGGCGCGCGCTTATGAGGGTGTGAATTATGAGCGGGTAGATCGGCCCCCTGCGAATGCTGATGACGTTCCTTTTAGTGCAAGATATAAAGTTCCAGATAACGTATCAATAAAAAGATCGAGTTTCTTCCCAATGGATCTCCCTGATTTTAGTATCATAGACATCATTGGTAACGCATACGTGACAGGAGGATGTGTTCCTTATGGACGTTGGACTGGTGTGGGAACTGATCCTTTTACAGGCGTAACGCTACCAGTTGAAGGGTATGTTAATAATCATCGTATTACAACTGCCTACCCAGGTGGTTTACCAAATGAAGACGATTAAATATGTTGAAATTTAGCCATCTAAAATTTAAGATCGCAAAATCTGGCCTAAACTTAGAATAAGTGAGACAAACTTCTTGGCGACTAAAATAGTAGTATTACTCAAGTAATATGTATTATTCCAAAGGAAAAGCCAGTTCTGCTCTACTCTGGGCTGCTTATCAGGGTTCCAACGATATTGCCAAACTTCTGATTGCTGGTGGTGCCAGTTTGCATGTTGTAGACGATCAAGGTTATACCCCTTTACATATTGCATCAAGGGAAGGCCATAAAGATGTAGTCGAACTTTTAATTGCTCGTGGAGCACAAATTGATGCCAAATCAAAAGATGGTTGCACCCCCTTGTACATGGCAGCTTCAGGTCAGCATCTAGATATTGCTCAACTTCTTTTGGGCTGTGATGCAATCATGGAGCCAGACATCGCTGTTATGCTTGGAGAAGTTGAATTAGTTAACCATTATCTCGAACAAGGGATAGATGTAAGTTCCAAGCTAACAAAGGGATTGACCAAAGGAGAGTCATGGTTGATAACAGCTATCAGCAACAAAAATAGAGATATTGTTACACTTCTGCTAAATCGTGGAGCAAGAGTTAATGAAAGGATGGAGGCTGAAAAGGTTTGCCCGCTACACCGAGCGTCGGCCATAGGTTGTCGCGACATTTGTGAACTTCTGATAAATCGTGGTGCAGATGTTAATACTGAAAGTGAATACGGCAAGACGCCTCTGCATCTAGCCACTCAGTTCGGACACCAAAATATTGTAGAACTCCTGTTAAAGTGCGGTGCTAATGTCAATACTCTAGATGCAGAAGGACGTAGTGCATTATTTGTAGCAGCGCAGCGCAATCGCCTACAGATA
>JAAHGE010000832.1 GCA_010672635.1 Desertifilum sp. SIO1I2
AGAGGCGATCGCCTCTTCGTAGCGTTGCAGGCGTTCTAAGACGCTACCGCGATTAAACCAGGCTTCATAATCGTGGGGATTGTGCAAAATGGCTCGATCGTAAGAGGCGATCGCCTCTTACGATCGAGTGGTTGCGATTCGAGAAAATGAGTTTGAGGCTTGGCGCAATCGAGGGATTATTCTAGAGCGGCTGAAACGCTACGAGGATGCGATTGTTTCTTACGATCGGGCAATTGCAATTGAACCCAACGATCACGAAACCTGGCGCAGTCGCGGAACTGCTTTAGCAGAGGTGCAACGCTACCAAGATGCGATCGCCTCTTTTAGCAAGGCGATGGAAATTCAACAGAAACTGTATAAGCCAGATGAACAAGCGGTATCGGTGGCTTCGTAACTGCGATTGGCAAATTCATGATTCTTTATTCGGGAGAAAGCCAATTTCTCCCGATTCTCTTGGCAATGCCAGTATCAATAAATAATCTGACCTATCCTGAGCCAATGCTCAAGATGAGTTGAAGCGGTATGGCGTTCTCTTTTTGTCAAGATTGCTCTATGGAATAGACCAACGACGCTCTTAGATTTGTTCCCCTGGCTGCGATGAAGATGGCTTTTTCAACTCAATCTCTCACTCAATGGTTTAATGAGCCTGGAGTTTTAAGAATGCAGAGTTCAACCCTTGCAATTTTGGCGCTTGCCACTTTACTAGCACCGGATGGAGAACAAGCTGTGGCTGCTGGATCGCCACCCGCTAATTTTGTGCCATCTGCGATCGCAACTCCCCAATCATCAGAGGTTCCCTATCGGGTAATTTCTGATAGTCAGCCGGAAATCCTCTTCGCGCAAGCAGAACCCCAACTAGAGTTAACCCAAAGCGATGTTCGGGAGTTGCGACAACTGATTCTCGCCGTGGCAAATGACGCTACAACTGCTACGGATGCGAATGTTCAACGCTCGCAAAGCCTTGATTATTCGATTACTTTGTTAAACACGCTGTTGGTCATTCTCACTTTCTTCCCGTTTGCTACAATTCTCCTATTTTTAGTCGTTCGCAAGCTAGTCGTACAGGAGTTAGTTGAAGATGTGAAAAAGCAGCTTACCAATGTAGGAGAGCTAGAAAATTCCTTAGATAACTATAACGAGAAAGCGGAAGTATATCTCGAACAGCTCAATCAAGAAATTGGCAAGCACAAGCAGAAGATTAAGGATGAATTGCAAGATATTGTTAATCGTTCGGAACTCTCTAAGGCGTCGATTCAACAAATTGAGGCGCTTAAATCTCAGTTTATGATGCATTTGCAGTTTATGGTCTCGGAAGCGCAGTCAGAGAAGGATAAGATTTTTCAAGAACTCTACAAAATTAAACCTTCATTGACGTTAGATTCTCCCACCGGAAATGGGACGCGCCAAGTGAAGCTAGAAAAAACAGATTCGCCTTTTACGAAAGCGGACTCTAATGATTTTATTAAACAAGCCGAACGCTTGATGAAGGAAGGTCGTTATACAGAGGCGATCGCCATTTATCAAAAAGCAACGCAACAGCACCCAGAGGTTTACGAAGCTTGGTTTGGTTTAGGACATTCCTTGAGTGAAGAAGAACAGTACGAAGCAGCAATAAATGCCTACGATCGCGCTAATCAAATTAATCCGAAGCGCTTTGAGTGCTGGTATAACCGAGGTAATACCCTAGGCAAATTACAGCGCTATCAAGAGGCATTGGAAAACTACGATAAAGCGCTGGAAATCCAACCCGAACGGTTAGAGATTTGGTATAATCGTGGCAGCATTTTAAGGCGGTTAGAACGCTATGAAGAAGCAATCATGGCTTATGACAAAGCCTTAAATTTAAGCCCAAAACAGCCTCAAATCTGGTATAATCGCGCTCAGGTTTTAGTTGGCTTGCAACGCTTTGAAGAGGCGATTGTTTCTTACGATCGAGCCATAGAAATCAACCCTCAAAAAGCAGAATTCTGGGTGTATCGAGGAATTG
>JAAHGE010000833.1 GCA_010672635.1 Desertifilum sp. SIO1I2
TGGTTGAGCGTATCTCGGTCATTATCATCAATAACTTGGGTGACGATCGGTTTGCGACCTGGGGGTAACTCATCAATTAGACTCACATCCATGTCTTTGTGATGGTGTGAGAGTGCTAAAGTACGCGGGATAGGCGTCGCCGTCATGCTCAGTAAATGAGGGTTGTTTCCTTTGTTGAGTAGGGCGTTTCGTTGCTTGACCCCAAAGCGATGTTGTTCGTCAATGATGGCTAGTCCTAAGTTTGCATAGGTAACTTTGGCACTTGTTAAGGCATGGGTGCCAATCAGGAATTGAATTTTACCAACTGACAAATCGGCTAATAGCGATCGCCGTTGTTTGGCTGAAGTTGAACCCGTTAGTAAGGCCGCAGTCAGATTTAACGGTTCTAGCCAAGCTTGAATCTTGTGATAGTGTTGTTGCGCTAAGGTTTCGGTGGGAACCATCAGTGCCGCTTGTTGACCTTGTTCTATGAGAGCGATCGCACACACGACCGCGACGACTGTTTTACCTGCGCCGACATCACCCTGCACTAATCGATTCATTGGGTACGGTTGGGTGAGGTCATCGAGGATTTCATTAATGACCCGTTGTTGTGCTGTGGTTAGAGCAAAGGGGAGATTGGCTTTGAACAGGTTGAGCAGTTTGAGGTTAAGCGATTTCAGGGAGGCTAGCGGGGTGCTGACCCGCCCGCGACGCAACAGTAACGCCATTTGCAGGTAGAAGAATTCGTCGAATACCAATCGTCGGCGAGCCGCTTCTAAAGCATTAGTGTCGTCCGGAAAGTGAATGTGCGCGATCGCCGTTTGTAGGTCTACGAGTTGATAGCGTTGTTTCAGCTTGCGGGGCAACGGATCGACCAACTGAACCTGGCTGAGTGCCGTTTGAATTGAGTCGCGAAGCTCGTCTGGATCGACGCCTTTAGCAAGGCGATAGATGGGTTGAATGAACTGACGGGGGATGGTTTTGACCTGATGAGGTTCAATAACGACCACTTCGTTCGCTGTGATGGCGAGACAATTTTCGTAGTCATCAAACTTGACCAAACCCGATAACTTGACGCTCACACCTGGGCGATAGGTTTGTTGCTGTTGCTGTTCCCAGGCTAAAGACGTATAGGGAAGCGTGGCTTTGTGGAAATGAGTGCAACTCAGTCGATGCTGCAACGAGCGATCGCTAACAATCCATTTTTGGATAATCAGATTGCCGCTTCTCGCTGTTCGGATACTATGATGCTGGATTGAACCGACGACTGTAACCGCGTCTCCTGGGTTTAAGGATGCTAACCGCTTGCGTTGATAGACCTCATGGCGTTTGGGATAGTAGTGGATTAAATCTAGAGCAGAGTTGGCTAAACCCTTTTCCGGGTTTGGCGTAGATTTTGTAGCCATTGGGTGAAGTTGAACGCATCACCCGCACTGGCCCGATAGGGAGCTAGGATCGGCAATTAATGTGCTTAACTCTGCTCAAATGCAAGTCTAAAACTTCAACGATCTAAAACCTCATCAATCTCCGATAGCTTCGCCTGTAATGCCTGTCGCAATTTTGCCAGTTGTTCGGGACTCGTTGAAACCAACAGTGATTTCGATAGCTTTTCGACCCCCTTAACGACTGTCGCGACTGTTTTTGAATCAGATGCTTTTGGCTTAATGTACTTAGCTTTAATTTGTGCGACTAGCTCGCGGGTTTTTGCCACAGTCAAATCTTGTTCGATGACTTGATGGGTGACTTCAATTCGTTCCTTCGTTGCTTGACGTTCCGAACTTTTCAGCGTTTTAGCCGATATAACTGTTAACGCTAATGCGTGCGCTCCTTTGAGTCCCCGTTCGCGAATGGCTGTCTTTAAGTCATTGGGTAAAGACAGCATCGGAATCAAATTCGCTTTAACTGATGCCGGATTTAAGGCTAAGTCCAAGAGGGCGAGTAGTATTTTTTCTTCGTTTTCGTTGACTCCTAATGCTTTTACCCCCTGGACTTGTGT
>JAAHGE010000834.1 GCA_010672635.1 Desertifilum sp. SIO1I2
TGTCCAAGCGCTATTGCAACTTTGCTAACAGCCGGCACCGATAATGTTAGCAGCCCCATCTTCATTGATGCCCAACAGATACGCCTACAAGATGGAGGTCGAATTAGCACCGATATTGTAAATTTGGCTCGGTTCGGTGTAGAGCAATCTATGACAATAGGCATTTCAGGGGACATCTCCATTCGAGCGACTGAAAGCATCGAGATTTCCGGCAGTACGCCTTTTAACTTAACCAGTGCCATCATTAGTTCCATTCAACCTGTGACTCAAGGACAAGGGGGTAATATTTCCATTGAAACGGGGCGGCTCTCCGTCTCCGACGGTGGGGGGATTTCCAGCGCCTTATCGGGGAGTGGCACGGCAGGTAATATTCGGATTCGAGTAACTGAGATGGCGGTGAGCGATCCCACCATTGATTGGATTAGCCAGACTATTAGCGGCATTACCGTCGCAGTGGGCGAGGACGCTAAGGGACAGGGGGGTAGTATCAACCTGGTTGCCGAACGCTTGCGGGTGTTTAATGGCGGTCAAATTATTTCTTCCACGGATGGTGAAGGCGATGCAGGTAGTCTCAATTTGTGGGTGAACAATCTTGAGGTACAGGGGAGTTCTCAACTGCTTGTGGATGGAGAGCAACAAACTATTCCTTCTAGTATCTCGGCTTCTTCAACTACTAATTTTGATGCGGGTTCAGTTCGGATTGCTGCTGATACAGTGAGAGTCCGCGATGGGGCGGTTATCAGCGTCAGCAATTCGGCTACAGGGAACGCTGGAAACTTAACCCTAAACGCTCGCGAAGTGTTTCTGGACAATCAGGCTAGCCTGCAAGCCGAAGTCAATGGTGGCAGTCAAGGCAATATTCGCATTCGCGGAGCCGATGCAGTGGTCTTGCGTCGGGGGAGCAATATTACCACCAATGCCAGTGAAGATTCTACGGGCGGCAATATTGAGATTGAATCGGCTAGCGTTGTCGCAGTTGGAGAAGAGAATAGCGATATTGTTGCTAATGCCGTGCGCGGGAGTGGGGGCAATATCGAGATTGCCACCCAAAGCTTATTAGGATTGCAAAATCGCGATCGCCTTACCGACGAAAGCGATATAACCGCCAGTTCTCAATTCGGACTGAGCGGTACGGTACAAATTAATACGCTCGATGTCGATCCCAGTTCGGGCTTAGTGGCACTCCCCAGCAATGTCAGCGATCCCACTCAGCAAATTGCGGTGGGGTGTGCGGAGACTCAAGGCAGTCGCTTTGTGGCAACCGGGCGCGGTGGCGTGCCGGAAAATCCGATGCAACAGGTGAGTCGCGATCGCCCTTGGCAAGATTTGCGGGATGTATCGAGCCATCGTGCTTCATCAAGGGTTCAAACTTCTCAAGCTACCCCATCCCCATTCGTTGAGGCGACGGGCTGGACGTACAATGCCAAAGGCCAACCCGAACTGATTGCTCAAGCATCGGGCGATCGCACTTGGGCTGCTCATCCGTCCAGTGATTGTCGCGGGACTTCGGTTAATTTTCGGTAAAGATTGTTGGCGATCGCTGCTTTGGGAGTGCCTTGCAATACATTAGGGCTTGCGGGGGATCGGTTGCACTTTAACCCAATTGTTCTGCCCATCCAACTTTAACCCCTAGTCGCGTTCAAGTGCGATTAGTCGGGAATCGCAAAAACCTCATTATTGTTTCCTAAGCTAGTTCCTTAACCTCATACCCCAAGATGTTGCCATGAGAACGATTGCCCAATTTGCCCAGAGGATACTCCCTTTAGGAGCGTTGTTACTAACTAGTGGTATCGCTCAAGCCCAAATTATCCCCGATAGTAGCCTAAATACGACAGTTATCCCGAACGGCGATCGCTTTACCATCCTCAACGGTACATCCGCCGGGAATAACCTGTTTCATAGCTTTCAGCAATTTTCTGTTCCCACTGGGGGGGCTGCCATCTTTGATTTAG
>JAAHGE010000835.1 GCA_010672635.1 Desertifilum sp. SIO1I2
CCTTGGTAGAAGTTTATTCTAGTTATATCAAGGAGCGCGGGCCATCCTATAGGGTGATTCTGGAACTGAGAAGGGTGGGTTGAGTTGGCCCCTAGGACAGAATCAAGGGTTCTTCTTCTATAATGGATGATTAGCTTTCCGGTCGCCTCTAGAAGAAGTGAGAAATAACCGTACTGGCGATCGCCATTGAGGTAGAGTTAACCGTCGCAGGCGGCAATTTGAGGTGAATCCAGCAAACAGAGTTCCTCCTAGCGGCTCAATCGCAGGTCGGAGTTGAGGGAAGAACAGGCGTTTTTTTACTATAAAGCGAGTTGCTCATAAAATCAACACTATTCATGCACCGTTCCATCCGGTAGAATCGCCCCGCTCAGAATTGCCCCCGTCATTTTCACTAAAACGCGGTTGTTGCTGCCGATAGCAGCTCCGCGCAGATCGGCCCCTCTAAGATCGGCCCCGCTCAGATCGGCCCCTACTAAATTAGCTTCTCGTAAATCTGCCTGTTGCAAGTTGGCTTGCAGCAAATTGGCGCGAAACAAATTTGCCCGATACAGCGTTGCACCCGTTAGATTCGTCTTATGCATAAACGCATCGCTTAAATTCGCATGGCTTAAATTCGCCTGAGAAAGATTGCGTCCCGATAGATCCTTTTCGCTTAAATCAGCCCCCGTGAAATCAGCCCCCGTGAGATCGGGGAACGGGGAAGGGCGATGATAGCGAGGTTGTGGCGCTTGGGGCGATCGCGCATAGGCAGAATGGGGCGTTCGTGGCGGTTGAGGAGAAGGTGCAGGCGCAGGGCGCGGGGCGGGTGCAGGCTGTGGTGCAACAGGGCGAGATTGAGGTTGGAGCGATCGCAACTGTTCGCGAGCTTGATTAATTTCCTTAAGCTTTTCTTGCGCTTTTTGTTGCAGGCGGGGATTATCCTGGGGAATGCGATCGGGATGCCAAATAAACGCCAAATCCTTATAGGCTTGGTTCACCTCTTCCAACGAAGCCCCTGGTTTTAAGCCCAACACTTGATAGCAACGGTCTAATTCCTTCATCTCAAGACCTCACCCGCTTCACTTTCCATTATGTCTAGAATTGACATCCTCTCCCGTTAAATCGGAGTACCGATAATAACGGGAGAAACCTAAACCTCACGATTTAGGTTTCTGCTTCTTTCCCTGACGGGTGTTTCGCAACTGCCCTTTAGGCTTATGCCTATCAGGTCTTATGTTCGCTCCACAGACTATCACCGCAAGCCCTGCGGCGAGAAGATTATTGGCGGCATTGAGATCTCGGTCGTGGTGAGTGTCACACTCTGGGCAGTCCCATTCCCGAACATCAAGCGGCAACCGATCGACAACGTGACCGCAATTTCCACAACGTTTAGAACTGGGAAACCAGCGGTCAATTTTTACCAGCGTTCGACCGTACCACTGGCACTTGTACTCCAACTGACGAATCAACTCACTCCAACTGGCATCGGCAATAGAAGAGCCAAGTTTGTGGTTTTTCATCATATTCTTCACCGCCAAGTCCTCGACCGCAATCGTTTGGTTTTCGCTTATCAATCGAGTCGTCAGCTTGTGAAGGAAATCTGTACGAGAGTCAGCAATTCGGGCGTGGATTCGAGCCACCTGAAGTCTTGCTTTCTCGAAATTGTTCGAGCCTTTGACTTTCCGAGACAGTGCTTTTTGAGCTTGTCTCAACTTGTATCTCAGACGCTTAAAATGTTTGGGATTAGCAATCTTCTCTCCATCGCTGGTTGCAATCAAGGAGGTGATACCCGCATCAATCCCAACAGCTTTCTCAACTTGAGGCAGTGCTTTTACCGTGTGGTCTTCAACAAGGAGCGAGACAAACCATCGTCCCGATGCATCCAGTCTCACCGTCACCGTAGAAGGTTCGCAGTTTTCGGGAAGGGTGCGACTCCAACGAAAGTGTTCCGAATCTCTGCCCATTCGTTGA
>JAAHGE010000836.1 GCA_010672635.1 Desertifilum sp. SIO1I2
GGGGGGAAAGAGTATGCTTGTTCCGTAGCTTGCACACCAAGTAGTGGTATTGCAAGTCCGTATCGAGAACCATAGCCGATTTCCCTTCTACCCCAACCCCCAACTCCCTCTTCTTCCCCAACCCCCAACCCCTAACTCGCAATTCCCTCTTCTTCCCCCCATCCCCCCACCTCCCCATCCTCTTCTACCCCAACCCCCAACTCCCAACTCCCCTCCTCCCCCATCCCCATCTCCCCACCCTCTTCTGTCCCGTTTCCAAAGCTGTAACTGCAAACCCCTGATTTATATGGCCAACTATCCTAAAGTTATGCCGTCCCCAGTAAAACCCCCTGGCGTCCCTAATAGTCCGTTTGCGGAGTTACAAGCCTCCCAAACCCCGAACCCGGAACAACTGGATAATATTAAAGCCCAGCTTGACTTGGTTTTACTGGCCTTAGAGGCATTAGCCGGAATTGGCAGTGAAGCCATGTTACAAACCGCAGCTCAATTAAATCTAGATTCCCAAGTGGCCGATCGGGTTTCGCTTTGGCGTTTGCGCCAGTCGAGTCCATTACGCAAGGGGAGTGGAGGGCGCAAAAAGTTAGATGTTGAGGAGGCGCGATCGCTGGTACTGATTAGCTGTCACCTGGCAAAACAATATCAAGAATTGATTCGTCGCGCTGTGGCGTTACTCGAACAACTCACCGAACAAAATCGCCCGCCCCATCAAGCGGCTTTGCTAGGAGACTATCTTGATACGTTTAGCAATACCTATCAAGAGAGGATGCAAGATGGCGATCGCACTCATCCCGATCGACTCACCCACTTAGCTCTGAAACTCTTGATTGACTTGTTATTCTATTCTGGCCCTGGAGGTCCTCGGCGGTTGTGGCTAGCGTTACTCGACTCATCCTTAATTCATCGAGAGTCTCAGACCTTTTGAGTATTTTAGGGTGAGCTTCGCCTTCACAAGGGTCTGATTGCCTTGGCAGGTTGCACTCGCTTGGACTTGGTACTTTGCACTTTGCACTTCTGATAAAATGGCTTCTGAACCCACTATTTTACGTCGCTATACTCCCCCAACTTGTCGGTTAGAACTGATTGCAAAAAGTTCGCCGCTTTCCCGTTGGGCAGGGCAGCCGGTATTAAAACATTTACGCTTTCGCCTCAGCTTTGACGATCCGCGCCTCCCCGACGAACAGCAATTGATGCTGAAAGGCGATCGCGCTCAGCTTGAAAACCTCGCCCAAGCGGTAGAAACCTATTTACAAACCTTCCTAGCGGCTTCTCCTGCCCGGTTAAATGCAGCGCTACTCGCCCCCCTTGTCGATCCAGAGGTGCCCGCAGAAGCGATCGCGCCGCCTCCAGAAATCGCCACCCCACCGGAAAGTACCCCAACGGTGGTAACGGGCGATATTTTTTTGCAGCCTAATGGGTTAATGACGCACGATCTGCATTTAGGCAGTTTAGCAACCCCAGAATCGGGTGCCACTATTGCCCTAAGCGTTTTGCAGTTATTTGATTTAGCCAGCGCCCTAGATGAGTATCAGGCGGATGTGGTGGCTTTACCGACGCTTGCCCGCCCCCAACGGTTTAGCGGGGTTTCTCCTTCTTTGCGGTTTGCGGCTAGCTTGCTGTTGGCTGTTGGCATTACCAGCTTTAGCGTTAAACTTTTGGGAGATTGGTATAGCACTCCAGAACCGACTCTGACGGCGGCTGGCGATCCGCAAGATTCTCAACAACTGCTAATTCGCCCTGCCCCAACCATACTACCTTCGCCAGAATCCAGCGAGCAAACGCTGCCTCCACCCCCACCGATGGGTGCATCTCAACCGGCTGCCCCCGATGAACTGATTTCTATTCCTTCGGATACCCCACCCGATGCGCCAAGCGTGTCTGAGGCAACTCCGGAGTCGGGCGGAAGTGAAAGTCAGATTCCGGTGTTTGATATTCCCGATGAACCCGTTGCC
>JAAHGE010000837.1 GCA_010672635.1 Desertifilum sp. SIO1I2
TCGATTTGACGACGGAAGAATGCTGTCTCGAATACCTTGACCTGCCGTTGCAACTCCTTCTTCCCTTGAGCCAGGTCGGTCGAGATTGTCTAGTCAACCTGGCAGGGGAGGAGTGGTATGAAACCAGTTTTGGTTTCTCCCTGGACTGCATTCGTCCCCCAGAATCAGCCCTCGAACCCTTATTACGCCAACGGTTTAATCGAGAACCCTTACCCGTACGATTTTTGCCCCTAGTCTTACGCTTGATGGACAAAACCACTGGCAATCCTTGGCTGGATTGCTCCCTGAACGATTATGGGTTTGGCGAACGCTGTAACTTGATTGCCCCGTGGACGATTCCCACCTTCCAAATGTTGATCCGCAAGTGGCACCAAGCTGAACTCTTACTCAAACAAACTGCTGCCTTCATCGACTGGATGAATGCAGATTCAACCCCACGTTTCGAGCAAATTCTTCGGTTATGGAACCCACCCACCTAAGCTGTCCAATTGACCAACAAGCGCTAATTCAAGAAGCGGTCATCCAAGAATTCCACTCCCACAACTGGAAACAGATTCAAACCGCTATCTTCATCGCAGAATCCACCTACATCCTTAAGCACAAAGTCGATGATTGCCCCCCACGATTTACCTATAAATGCCTTTCCCCGTCTGCTTTGCAACGCGCTTTCCACCTTGAAGCACTCGATAGCCAGTGGCTCCCCCCTGGGCTGATTCGTCACGGCTCCACTACTGTTGGCGAATGGGCTGTCTTGTTCATTCCCCCTGGGCTACATCGCCTGAATTTACCCAACCGAACTCGCACCCTTCCACTCCCCGGCTTCGTTCTGGTTGGGTTGAATAAAGACTATCGCCTCTGGGCGATCGCCACACCCCAATTTGAGCCGACGGCTCGTGCCTACTTACCACCACTACCCAATGTTTACGAATCCGGAGCGATTTGCTGGGGGACTATTTCTCCTCCTGTAGCTACTCCTCAATCAATGCCCCAGGCGTGGCAATTATTTATCACCAGTTCGTTTACTAACCACCTGGTCTTGAGCAAATCTCGCGCCCACAACTTAAATGTTCTCGACCAACTTACCCGTCTTGGTCGCCGCAAGACTTATCCCCTTGATGATTTATTAAGCGCTCCTGTCCCGGCTCATCGCTCATCCATTGCTGATTTGGTTGAAGGATTTGTCCTATGATTACCTATCAGGTTGCTACAACACACCCAACGCAACCCCCTAGCACTGCCTTTGAATATTGGTTTGCCCAAAACGGGACGTTCGCCCATGCCTTGCGTCCCGGCTTGCACATCCTGATCCCGATTTCAGTTCATACTCAACCCATTAAAGGTCTAGTCCCATTAACGCCCTTTGTTAAACTCAGACCCCGCGTTCCGGGAATATTGCTGCAACGGATGCTGGCACTAGCGAACCACGAACTCCCTAACGAGATTTTGTTTCATCTAGTTCTAGAAAATGACCAATGGCAACTCATCACACCCGAACAGATACAAAGCCCACAAAGTTGTACTCCCGCGCTTACTGAACTGGGTTCTAGTACCCAGAACGCACTCATCGAGATCCACAGCCACGGCACAATGCCAGCCTACTTCTCCCAAACCGACGACCAAGATGAGTGCAATGGGTTTCGCATCTATGGCGTTCTCGGAAAACTCCACACCTGCCACCCCGAACTATTGCTACGTGTGGGTTTGTTCGGTCATGCCTATACTATCCCCGCGAATTTCATCTTCACCTCATTTGATGGCGTGCAGGATCTCACTCAAGCTCAAGGATGCGTATACTATGCAATGCAAGGAAACCCAACAACTCAACTATGAGGCGATCGCGGCTCAACCTGTTATTGTGCATCCCCATGATGCGATTGAACTCTGGGTCGTCGGTTGTGGTGGGACCGGTTCGTTTCTAGTTCAACTGCTTTGCCGCAT
>JAAHGE010000838.1 GCA_010672635.1 Desertifilum sp. SIO1I2
TGCTTCTGCGTAGCAGTGTGCTAAAGCAACAGCACTTTACACTCAGCACTCACAAACCCACTCAGCACTTTGCTATAAGGGTTCTGGTTAAAATTTCCGAGGGTTCTATGGGGGTTAGAAGGGCACAAAGCGATCGCCTTCTACTCCGGTGAAGTTAAAGGCTTTTTTGCGCGATCGCACCTCCCTCACCTCAAGGTGAGGGAGGCTAGTTATTAAACTCTCCTGGGCATTAAACGAGTTTGGGTTTGGCTGTCGGCGGTTTGCCAAAGACGGTTAACCGCGCTGAGAACGGCGAGTAAGGAGGCGGTTATCGTGTTGGGATGAATTCCGACGCCATGTAAGGAACTTGGAAGAGAGTCGATCGCGAGTTCAATATAGGCGATCGCATAAGCATCGCTTCCCTGACTCAGGGAGTGTTCCTCGTAGTGGCGAACCCGTATCCCCAAGTTTAAGGCATGGATTGACGCGTCAATCGGGCCATTACCCATCCCTTCTAAGGTTAGGGTTTTGTCTCCGGCTTGGAGAGTCAGAGCGATCGCCTGGGCGTCTCCCACTTCCGAGAGGTGATGATCGATATACTTTAAGGGGGTGACAGCTTGCAAATATTCCCGTTCAAATAACTGCCACAGATCGCTAGCGGCTAATTCTTTACCCGTCGTATCCATAACTTGTTGCACCACCTGGCTGAACTCAATCTGCAAGCGACGCGGTAAGGTGATGCGATAGTCGCGTTCGAGTAAAAAGGCAATTCCGCCTTTCCCCGACTGACTATTGACGCGCACCACAGACTCGTAAGTTCGTCCCACATCTGCCGGATCGAGGGGAAGATATGGCACTTCCCAAGGCGTATCGGGCTGTTGAACGGCGAAACCTTTTTTAATCGCATCTTGGTGCGAACCCGAAAACGCCGTATACACCAAATCTCCGACGTAGGGATGGCGCGGGTGGATGGGTAACTGGGTGCAATCTTCCACCGTGCGGGCAATTTCGTCAATTTCCGAGAAGTCTAAACCGGGATGAATGCCTTGAGTATAGAGATTTAAGGCTAGCGTGACGAGATCGACATTTCCGGTTCGTTCGCCATGAGCCAATAAACAGCCTTCTACTCGATCTGCGCCTGCCATTTGTGCCAGTTCAGCCGCCGCGATCGCACAACCGCGATCGTTATGGGGATGCACGCTTAAGACTACACTATCCCGTCTGGCTAAGTGACGGTGCATCCATTCCACTCGATCGGCGAAGATATTGGGGGTGGCGACTTCTACCGTAGCGGGTAAGTTGATAATGGCTTTGTGTTCTGGCGTCGGTTCCCAGACATCCAACACTGCATCGCAGATTTCCTTAGCAAAGTCTAACTCTGTAGCTGTAAAGGTTTCCGGGGAATATTCAAAAAACCAGTCGGTTTGGGGCGATCTAAGTGCCAATTCTCGCATTAACTGAGCCGCCTTCACTGCCAGATTGAGGGTTCCTGGGCGATCTAAGTGAAATACGGTGCGCCGAAAGACGGGGGAAGTGGCATTATAAACATGAACGATGGCGCGTTTTGCCCCTTGCAAGGATTCAAAGGTTCGCCGAATTAAACTTTCTCTAGCTTGGGTTAAAACTTGAATCGTAACGTCATCGGGGATGAGTTGCTGTTCGATGAGCGATCGTACAAAATCAAAGTCGGTTTGGGAAGCGGAGGGAAACGCCACTTCAATTTCTTTAAACCCCATTCTGACCAATAATTCAAACATCCTCAATTTGCGTTGGACGTTCATCGGTTCAATTAAGGCTTGGTTTCCGTCTCGCAAGTCGGTACTTAACCAAACGGGGGGATGAGTAATCGTACGATTTGGCCAGGTTCGATCGGATAATGCAATGGGGGCAAACGGACGATATTTAACGCTAGGATTTTTCAACACGATCGCTTTTTCCTTTGTTGTTGATGACGAT
>JAAHGE010000839.1 GCA_010672635.1 Desertifilum sp. SIO1I2
TCCTGGTTGTTGTTGCATAGAATAGCGACGCTGCAACAATCCCAGTTATACTCAAGAATTGATCGATCCGCTTCCCAAGAAACTGCGTTCTCGTTTTGAACTGCTCGATTTAGAAAGAGCGATCGCCGATATCCATTTTCCTCCTAATAGCGATCGCCTGGAACGAGCGAGAAGGAGATTAGCCTTTGATGAATTCTTTTACTTACAACTGGGATTGTTGCAGCGTCGCTATTCTATGCAACAACAACCAGGATATCCCTTAACTGCCTCGCGAAAACTGCTCGAGCAATTTTACCAACGGCTACCGTTTACCCTGACCCAAGCACAGCGGCGGGTGCTGGGTGAAATCTTGTCTGATATGGAACAACCTACACCGATGAATCGCTTGGTGCAAGGAGATGTGGGTGCTGGTAAAACTGTAGTTGCTGTTGTTGCAATGCTAGCGGCTATTGAATCTGGCTATCAAGTTGCACTGATGGCACCCACTGAAGTCTTGGCGCAACAGCATTTTTGTAAAATTTCAGCATGGATCGAACCGTTGGGAATTTCAACTGCACTACTGACGGGTTCCACTTCCACTAGAGAGCGCCGGCGTATTCTGCAAGAACTAGAATCAGGAAAATTGTCATTGCTGGTTGGCACTCATGCTTTGATCCAAACTCCCGTCCGGTTTAAGCACCTCGGTTTGGTTGTCATTGACGAACAGCATCGGTTTGGAGTCTCTCAGCGACTGAGATTATCGCAAAAAGGCATCAGTCCTCATTTCCTGACAATGACTGCAACCCCAATTCCCCGCACTCTAGCCTTAACTTTGCATGGAGATTTAGAAATTAGTCTGCTTGACGAACTGCCACCGGGGAGACAACCGATCGAAACGAAACGACTGACTAGCCTTACTCGGCATAAAGCCTACCGTTTAATTGCTCGAGAAGTAGAGCAAGGTCATCTTGCCTACATCATTTTGCCACTGGTTGAAGCTTCAGAAAAGTTGGAGCTAAAGGCGGCCCTTGAAGAACGTCAGTATTTGAGCGAAACTGTCTTTCCCAATTACAAGGTCGGACTATTGCACGGTCGCATGAGTTCGGCTGAGAAAGAAAAGGCGATCGCACTTTTTGCCAACCATCAAACTCGGATTTTGGTTTCAACGACAGCGATTGAAGTGGGTATCGATGTCCCGGATGCCACTGTCATGCTGATCGAACATGCCGAACGATTTGGTTTGTCGCAATTGCACCAACTGCGGGGTCGGGTTGGCAGAGGAAGCCGTAAATCTTACTGTCTGTTAGTCAGCGATTCTAAATCTGACGCGGCTAAAATTCGGTTTAAGGTTATGGAAACTTCGCAAGATGGCTTCTTCCTGGCTGAAATGGATTTACGTTTGCGAGGCCCCGGTCAAGTCTTGGGAACCCAGCAAGTAGGATTGCCAGAGTTTAGCTTAGCCGATTTAGTAAAAGACCAGGCTTTGCTGGAACGAGCGAGGGAGGCAGCACAGTTGGTAATGAGGAAAGACCCAACTTTAGAGAGGTGGCCCGAACTTTTGCAGGAATTGTCCCGCAGGCAGCAGTTTAACAAGCTAGATGCTCTTGCTGCACTTAACTAAGTCCATTGACATAGCCTATTAATTATCTCGTAGTTTGGGTAGATAGCTTTGACGATATCTTTTTTGCGCCATTCGTCTAGCTTCTTTGGCTGTCCAAGGCTTAACGGGAAGTAAATCGGGTTGTGATTCTAATTGTTCTAAATAAGAGCGATCGCCTGTCACTGTTGCAATGACTTGGGCAATAAATTTACAACAACTTAACGGTGCTTGCACTACCTGTTTTTCAGTAAACCGGATTACAATCCAACCCCACTCATTAAATAACTGATTGCGACGGCGATCGCTATCTTCATCCCAGCAATGGGTGGGTTTCTTAGAAAAACCAGCATA